>NZ_JBWKQE010000022.1:0-126414 GCF_059418605.1 Duganella sp. GW821-FHT07G03 | reverse complement strand
GCTTCGCCATCCAGTTTGAAGACCGGGTGCCGCAGGCTTAAACGAAAACCCGTTTACACAGAATACAGTACACCCCCTGATTCCAGCATCTGGATAAATCACTTTCAGCCGGGACCGCGAACCCGGAAAATTGAACTCTTGAACGATAGCTTGCAACGCGAAGCCGTACTCATAGGCGACCTCATTATGATTGAGGTGTTGCAAGGTTTTCGCCACGACAAAGACTTCGAATACGCAAAAAAATTACTTTCTTCTTTAAAAATGGTTCGTCTCGGTGGAAAGAAAATAGCAATTCAAGCCTCTAAAAATTACAGAACTCTGCGCCGGTTGGGGATCACGCCACGTAAAACCATCGACACCATCATAGCAACATGGTGCATAGAAAACGGCAGTCAGTTATTGCACGACGATCGAGATTTCATTCCGTTTTCTCAGCACCTCGGCTTACAGAGCCTGGACGCATGAAGTGGCGCAGCCCAAACTTAACAGACAGTGCGCCCGCCCGATTGAATTCACGGACGAAAAGCAAATCTTATTGTTCGTAGAGTTCGGACCAAGTTAATCGCTCTTCCAGCCACTCGTCCAGCTCGGATGCATCCAAACCCGAGAGCATCTTATCTTTGAACGGGCAGGAAAATGTGCATCAGCGCCGCATGCGAGCAATGGCTGCGGTCTCAACTTCTTCCCAAGTCAAACCGCCATTCGGGTTTGCATCATGCTCAGCCAGTAGCCTATCCAATTCGGCTTTTTGCTCCACAGTTGGTTGAGGCGCCGTGCCGCTCAAACCAACCACTACCTCTGGTGCAAGCGCGGCGACTGCGTCTCCATGCCGCTTGAGCAGCGACTTCGGCGCCGCCAGCAGCCAGGTTTGCGCCAGTCGCAACTTCGCGCCATCGGGGTGCGCTTGCGGCAAGCGCACCAGTACCCACGGATGATCGCGGTAGTGGTCGGTGATGTAGTACGTTTCCGGCTCCACCGTCAGCAAGCGTTCGCGCTCTTCCCATGTGGTGCGCACCGCTACCGTCTCGCCATCCTCCTTTAGCCGCGCCATCAGCTTGCCCTTCACCTTCAACGCCGGCGTTCCGTACGAGGTCGATTCTTCCACCTCGGGCAGCGCCAGACCCAGCGCCTTGAAAGTGTCGAAGTCCATGTCAGCCGAACGAGGTACACCAGCCGGCGGCCGTCACCAGCTTGCCGGGGAAGATGGCGCAGCCGCCCATGTCGTTCGGGCCGTCCTCGTAGATCTGGCACTTGCTGCAGCGGTCGCCGGCTTTGAAGTCGGGGAATTTGTGCCCGTCAACCTTGGCGGCGTCAACCACATAGTTGAACTCTTTGGCCAGCGGCTCGCCTTCCTTGAGCGGCACGCGCTCTTCGGCCCGGGCCATGCAGCCCAGCGTAGCAGCGGCCAGCCCGGCGCAAGTGTGCAGAATAAATACCCGGCGATTCGTCATCTTTTTTCCTTTCCGTCGCTGCCGCGCCACATGGCCACGGCCCGGTAATGATACGCGCTTGCGGTCGAAAACATACTGCTATACTCAATGTTGCCAAGCACTCTACATCGAACAAATTCTAACAAATAGAATGAGGGGACGACATGTACAAGGCCTTACGCACTCTAGCTCTATGCGGTACCTTAGGCACCCTGCTGGGCGCTTGCGGCAAGTCCGAGGCGCCCGTCTCGGCCGAGCAGGCCAGCGCCGACGCTGCGTTCCAGAAGAAGCTGCAGGAGCAGCTGCTCGACGCCAAACCCGGCAGCGTGGTCGAGATCCCGGCCGGTACCTATCATCTCACTAGCGGCCTCACCCTGCGCGGCAACGGCGTCACGGTGCGCGGCGCCGGCATGGACAAGACCATCCTCTCGTTCAAGGGCCAGGTCACCGGGCCGGAAGGCATGCTGGTCTACGCCAGCAACTTCACCATCGAAGGCCTGACCATCGAGGACTCCAAGGGCGACGGCCTGAAGATCAACGACGGCGACAACATCACCATCCGCAAGGTCAAGGTGCAGTGGACCGGCGGCTCCAAGGTCAGCAACGGCGCCTACGGCATCTACCCGGTCAAGACCCGCAACGTGCTGATCGAGGACAGCGTGGCGATCGCCGCGTCGGACGCCGGCATCTACGTCGGCCAGTCCAACGGCGTCGTGGTGCGCCGCTGCCGCGCCGAGCAGAACGTGGCCGGCATCGAAATCGAGAACACCATCAACGCCGACGTCTACGACAACGTCGCCACCAACAACACCGGCGGCATCCTGGTGTTCAACATGCCCAACCTGTCGCAGCCCGGCCATAGCACCCGCGTGTACCAAAACAAGGTCGAGAAGAACAACCTCGGCAACTTCGCCGCCCGCGGCACGGCCGTCGCCAGCGTGCCGGCCGGTTCCGGCATCGTCATCAACTCCAATTCGAAAGTGGAGATCTTCGACAACGACGTCACCGACAACCAGACCGCCAACGTCATCATCTCCAGCTACCACTCCACCGGCTACTTCACCGAGAAAGGCGTGGCCGCCGGTTACGATCCGTACCCGAAGGCGATCTACGTCTACGGCAACCGCTTCAAGGGCGGCGGCGATTCGCCCGACGGCCTGGACCTGAAAGCGCTGAAGATCGCCATGTACGGCATCGGCGGCCACCTGCCCGACGTGCTGTGGGACGGCTACGTCGACACCAAGCTGCTGGTCAAGGGCGTGATGCCGGCCGAGCAGCGCATCTGCATCCAGGACGGCGTGGACGTGCTGAACGCCGACGGTCCGAACAAATACAAGAACCCCAGCAAGGAAACGGCGCCGTTCCGCTGCGCGCTGGCCAAGCTGCCGCCGGTGACCATCGCCCAACTCGCCGCACAGTCATGATGGTGAGATTCGCAGCGATCACCTGCACGCTGATGCTCGCGGCATGCACGCAAACCCAGGCCCCGGTGAGCTTCATCACCGAAGGCAATCCGGCCAGGTTGAGCGACTGGCACTTGATGGCAGTCTCCGGCGGCCGCCTGAACCTGAACACCGGCGTGGTTCCCTACGACCTGAATACGCCGCTGTTCACCGACTACGCGCAGAAGCTGCGCACCGTCTGGATGCCGAAGGGCCAGAGCGCCGTCTACAACGCCGATACGACCTTCGATTTCCCGATCGGGACCATCATCAGCAAGACCTTCTACTATCCGAAGGCGGAAGGTCCCGCCAAGGCGGTGCTGGCCACCTACGACACCAGCAAGACCGGAGGCGACAAGCTTGACCTGGCCAATGTGCGCCTGGTCGAAACCCGCCTGCTGGTGCGCCGCGCCGACGGCTGGATCGCCCTGCCCTACGTGTGGAACGCCGAGCAGACCGAAGCCGTGCTGTCGCGCACCGGCGACCAGATACCGCTGGAAGTGGTGCATGCGGACCAGACCCGCAAGCCGCTGACCTACGTGGTGCCGAATGTGAACCAGTGCGCGTCCTGCCACGTGGCCGATGTGAAGTCGCGCCAGTTCCAGCCCATCGGCCCGAAGGCGCGGCATATGAACCGCAGCTACAGCTACGACGGCGTGACCGTCAACCAGCTCGACTACCTGGCCCGCATCGGCTACCTGAGCGGCGTACCGGCCAACGTCGCGGCCACGGCGCCGCACAACGCCAACTGGCGCGACCAGGGCCAGACGCTGGACGCGCGCGCCCGCGCCTACCTGGACATCAACTGCGCCCACTGCCACAACGACAAGGGCGCGGCCAACACCACCGCGCTGCACCTGAACATGGGCGCGCCGGCCGATCTGCATCTGGGTTTGTGCAAGCCGCCGGTGGCGGCGGGCGCCGGCACCGGCGGCCATGGCTACGGCATCGCGCCTGGCAAGCCGGATGAATCGATCATGGTCTATCGGCTCAACTCCGACCAGACCGGCATCATGATGCCGGAACTGGGCCGCGGCTCGGTCCACCAGGAAGGCGTGGAACTGATACGCGCGTGGATCGCCGCGATGAAACAAGGCTGCGGCGCGGCCTCGTAAGCTAAGGCGCTATGCGCTTGTCCTTGAAAAAGGCCCAGGTTTCATCGGCGTATTCGATATCGCCGTTTTGCTTGCCCAGCACCGCCAGCACCAGCCATGACAGGCTGTGCACGATGCTGGGTTGTACGTGGCCGGCGTTTTCCATTTTCAGGAATTCAACCTGTGCGCCTTTGGGATCGCTGCCCCAGACATAGCGCACCAGCGACGTCTTGTCGGCCGCATCGCGATGCGGCACCTGCGTGACGACCGGCGTAGGCGGCAGCTGCGCCAGCTCACGCCAGAACTTCACGGATTCCTCGGCACTCAAGCCGGAGCCGCGCCCGGTCAACAGGAAGTGACCGACTTCGCCGCCCGCGTATGGCGCGATCTTGTCCTCGGTGCCATGCGCCACCAGTATCGGCACGGCGCGCTTGGGGACCGGGCACAAATTCTTGGCAGGCATCAGCATGCTCGACACGGCCACCGCCGCCAGGCGCGGCCCCAGCTCGATCGCAGCGCGATACACCATGCCGCCACCATTGGAAGCGCCGGACAGATACACCCGCGATGGATCGGCATTGTGCTGCGCGACCGCCTGGTCGATCAGCGCGGCGATGAAGCCGACATCGTCGGTCTTGGGATTGGTGGGAGCGTCGGCGCGGCAGTCGTTCCAGCCCTGCTTGTCGTCGCTGCCTTTGGAGCCGTCGGGCGCGATGACCAGCAGGCCTTCGCGGTCGGCCACGGCCAGCCAGGCGGCGGCCGGATCGGCTATCCTGCCGCGGCCGAATGTAAGATTGGCGGTGGCCGCATGACCATGCAGCAGTATCACCAACGGCAACTTGCCCGCCGCAGGCGACGCCGGCTGCGCCAGCAAATAATGGCGCGGCCCTTCCGGCCGCTGCACCGTTTCGGAAACGATGGTCGCGGCGCCCGCCTGTAAAGCGGCGAAGGCTGCAATCAAGGGCAAATACCGGGTTACCGTCATCGTGCAGCCTTTCGTTCGTCTTAGTTGGAAGAACCCAGTTCGTCGCCCATTTCCTTGCCGCGCTGCTGGGCCGCTTTCATCGCCTTGACGATCGCCGCCTTCACGCCGCTGTCTTCCATGCTGGTCAGCGCCGCGTAGGTGGTGCCGCCCTTCGACGTCACCCGTTCGCGCAGCAGCGACACCGGCTCGTTCGACTGCACCGCCAGCTGCGAAGCGCCGGCGAAGGTGGCCAGCGCCAGCTGCTTGCCCTGCTCCGCGCTCAGGCCCATGTCCACGGCGGCCTGCTGCATCGCCTCGATGAAGTAGAACACATAGGCCGGGCCGCTGCCCGACACCGCCGTCACCGCATCGATCTGCGACTCGTCGTCCAGCCACACGGTCGGGCCGACGGCGCGCAGGATATCGTCGGCCGCCTGCTTCTGCGCCGCCGTCACGCCGGCCGTCGCCGCCATGCCGGTGATGCCCATGCCGATCAGCGCCGGCGTGTTCGGCATGCAGCGCACGATCGCGCCGTAGCCGCCCAGCCAGCGCGACAAGTCCACAATGCGGATGCCGGCCGCGATCGAGACGATCACCGGCTGCCTGGCCTGGTCGATCAGCGGCAGCAGCTGGGCCGCCACTTCGCGCATGCTTTGCGGTTTGACCGCCAGCACGATCACGTCCGCCGCCGAGACGGCGGCATCGGCGCCGCTGGCCGTGGTCACGCCGAACTGCTCACGCAGGCGAACCAGCGCTTCCGCGTTCGGATCGGCCACGTGGATGTTGGCGCCGGCGGTGAGCTTGTTGGCCAGTCCCGCGATCAGGGCGGAGGCCATGTTGCCGCCGCCGATAAATGCTATTTTCATCATCAAGCCTTGTGGTAGTTTCGTGAACCAAAAATGGCGCTGCCGACGCGCACGATGGTCGCGCCTTCGGCGATCGCGGCGCGCAGGTCGGCCGACATGCCCATCGACAGCGTGTCGAGCGCCAGGCCGTCGGCGCGCAGCTGCTCATACAACACGCGCAGCCGGGCGAACGCCGCCCGCTGCTGCGCAAAGTCTTCGGCCGGCTCGGGGATCGCCATCAGGCCGCGCAACGTCAGATTCGGCAGCGCCGCGACCTTGTGGGCCAGCTGCGCCAATTCCGCCGGGGCCACGCCGCTCTTGCTGGCTTCCCCGCTGATATTCACCTGCAAACAGATTTGCAACGGCGCCATGCCGGCCGGCCGCTGCTCGGACAGCCGCTGCGCGATCTTCTCGCGCTCGACCGTGTGCACCCAATCGAAGTGCTCGGCGATGGGGCGGGTCTTGTTGCTCTGGATCGGGCCGATGAAATGCCACTCCAGCGCGGGCGCTCCGGCCGCCTTCAGCGCGGCGATCTTGTCGAGCGCCTCCTGCAGGTAGTTTTCGCCGAAAGCGCGCTGGCCGGCCTGCACCGCCTCCAGCACCGCGTCCGGCCCGAAGGTCTTGGACACGGCCAGCAGCTGCACCGATTGCGGCGCACGGCCAACATCTTGGGCTGCGGCAACAATTGTCGAGGTGATTGCTTGCAAGTTCTGGGGGATCAGGGACATAATCATCGAGTAAAAAATCGTTAACAAACGCTAGGCACAGGGATTATAAATGGACATCTCCGAACTTCTCGCATTCTCCGTCAAGAACAAGGCCTCGGACCTGCACCTGTCAGCCGGGCTGCCGCCGATGATACGGGTACACGGCGACGTGCGGCGCATCAACCTGCCGCCGCTGGAGCACAAGGACGTGCACGGCATGATCTATGACATCATGAACGACGGCCAGCGCAAGGCCTACGAAGAGATGCTCGAATGCGACTTCTCGTTCGCGATTCCGGGCCTGGCGCGTTTCCGCGTCAACGCCTACAACCAGGAACGGGGCGCCTCGGCGGTACTGCGGACGATTCCATCGAAGATCCTCAGCCTGGAAGAGCTGAACGCGCCGAAGATCTTCGCCGAGTTCGCGCTCAAGCCGCGCGGGCTGGTGCTGGTGACGGGGCCGACCGGCTCCGGCAAGTCGACCACCTTGGCGGCGATGGTCAACCACCTCAACGAAAACGAGTACGGCCACATCCTGACGATCGAAGACCCGATCGAATTCGTGCACGAATCGAAGAAATGCCTGATCAACCAGCGCGAAGTGGGGCCGCACACGCTGTCGTTCAACAACGCGCTGCGCTCGGCCTTGCGGGAAGACCCGGACTGCATCCTGGTCGGCGAGTTGCGCGATTTGGAAACCATTCGTCTGGCCTTGTCGGCGGCCGAGACCGGCCACCTGGTGTTCGGCACCCTGCACACCTCGTCGGCCGCCAAGACCATCGACCGTATCGTCGACGTCTTCCCGGCCGATGAAAAGGAAATGGTGCGTGCCATGCTGTCCGAATCGCTGCAAGCGGTGATCTCGCAGACGCTGTTGAAAACCAAGGATGGCAACGGCCGCGTGGCGGCGCACGAAATCATGGTGGCGACGCCGGCGATCCGCAACCTGATCCGCGAAGCCAAGATCGCGCAGATGTACTCGGCGATCCAGACCGGCAGCAACGTCGGCATGCAGACCCTGGACCAGAACCTGACGGACCTGGTGCGCCGCAACGTCATCAGCGCCGCCGCCGCCCGCAGCGCCGCCAAAACGCCGGACAACTTCCCCGGCTAAAACCCGGGGGCAGTTCCGAATGTCAGACTTGCCCCCCAATGAAAGGAAACATCATGGAACGCGACCAGGCCTCCAAATTCATGTTCGACCTGCTGCGGCTGATGACCAGCAAGAAGGGCTCGGATCTGTTCATCACCGCCGGCTTCCCGCCCGCCATCAAGATCGACGGCAAGATGACGCCGGTGTCGTCGCAGGTGCTCACCTCGGCCCACACCATGGACCTGGCCCGCTCCATCATGAACGACAAGCAGACCGCCTCGTTCGAACTGACCAAGGAAGCCAACTTCGCCATCAGCCCCGGCGACCTGGGCCGCTACCGGGTGTCGGCGTTTGTGCAGATGAGCTCGGTCGGCATGGTGCTGCGGACCATCACCAGCGAAATCCCCAAACTCGAAGACCTCGGCCTGCCCGAGGTGCTCAAGGACGTCGTCATGTCCAAGCGCGGCCTGGTCATCATGGTCGGCGCCACCGGCTCCGGCAAGTCGACCACGCTGGCGGCCATGGTCGGCTACCGCAACGAGAACAGCTACGGCCACATCATCACCATCGAGGACCCGGTCGAGTACGTCCACCCGCACAAGAACTGCATCATGACCCAGCGCGAAGTGGGGGTCGACACCGAGGACTGGGCCATCGCGCTGAAGAACACGCTGCGCCAGGCGCCGGACGTGATCCAGATCGGCGAGATCCGCGACCGCGAAACCATGGACCACGCGATCGCCTTCGCCGAAACCGGCCACCTGTGCCTGGCCACCCTGCACGCCAACAGCGCCAACCAGGCGCTCGACCGCATCATCAACTTCTTCCCCGAGGAACGCCGCCAGCAGCTGCTGATGGACCTGTCGCTCAACCTCAAAGGCATGATCTCGCAGCGCCTGATCCCGCGCAAGGAATCCAAGGGCCGCGCGGTGGCGATCGAAATCATGCTCAACTCGCCGCTGATCTCGGACCTGATCTTCAAGGGCGAAGTCCATGAAATCAAGGAGCTGATGAAAAAGTCGCGCGAGCTCGGCATGCAGACCTTCGACCAGTCGCTGTTCGATCTGCACGAAGCGGATATCATTAGCTACGAAGACGCGCTGCGCAACGCCGACTCCGTCAACGACCTGCGGCTGGCCATCAAGCTCGAAGGCAAGGCCGCCAAGAACCGGGATCTCTCGGCCGGAACCGAACATTTAGGACTCGTCTAAAAATATGACCACCATTTACGACCTCGCCGCCGACAACCTGTCCGGCGCCCCCGTCAACCTGGGCCAGTACCAGGGCCAGGTACTGCTGATCGTCAACACCGCCAGCAAATGCGGCTTCACGCCGCAGTACAAGGGCCTGGAGGAGGTGTACCAGCAGTTCAAGGACCGGGGCGTGGTGGTGCTGGGCTTCCCCTGCAACCAGTTCGGCGCGCAGGAACCGGGCCAGGCCGAGGAGATCGGCGCCTTCTGCGAAAAGAACTACGGCGTCACCTTCCCGCTGTTCGCCAAGATCGACGTCAACGGCGACCACGCCCACCCGCTGTTTACTAAACTGAAGAAAGACGCCCCCGGCATCCTCGGCACCGAGGCCATCAAATGGAACTTCACCAAGTTCCTGATCCGCAAGGACGGCACGGTCTACAACCGCTACGCCCCCGCCACCAAGCCGGAAGACCTGGTGGCCGACATTACTAAACTGCTGGCGGAATAAGCACGCGTAACCCGCGCTCCACAATAAATTGTAAAAAGAGTGAAAACGTTTTCCAAAAAACGTGCCTCCGGTTAACTTTTCGGTAATAATGGCTTCTGGTCATTTCCAATTATCGAATCCGCCGCCTATGTCGTTGTTTGGAAAACTACTGTCGCGCTGGATGCGGATGGGGATGTACTCCCGCTTGTTCATCCCCATCTTCCTCATCATCGCCGTCGTGATCGGCGTGCGATACAGCCTATTGTTCCAGTCTGAAAGCGCGTATGCCAACGCCCGCTACCAGAAGGACGCGGGCGACCTCGGCGTTTACCTGCACAAGGCCCTGCTGCCCGCGCTGACCACGCCGGACCGCGCCGCCCTCGACAACACCCTGTCCAGCGCCCTGCTGCTGGAGGCCGACCTGGTCTCGGCGCGGCTGGACTACGCCGGCGGCCACCTGGAAGCGCTGCGCAGCACGCCGCCACTGCCGGACTACCCGGCCTGGTTCCGCGGCCTGAATGGCCTGCAAGCGATCAACCGTACCATCTACATCGGCAACGCCAGCCTGGTGCTGGGCTTCGAGCCGACGCTGCCGCTGGCGCAGGTGTGGCGCACGCTGCGCCAGCAGGCGGCGATCTCGCTGATCAACATCACCATCATCTACACGCTGCTGGGCATCATCATCTTCGCCAACCAGCGCATGCTCAAGCGCGTGAACGACACCACCACCCGCTTCCAGAACGGCGACCACGGCGTGCGCCTGCCGGTCGGCGGCACGCTGGAGGCGCGCACGCTGGCCGTCACCTTCAACAACATGGCGCAGCGCGTGCAGGCGCTGGTGCTCAAGCTCCAGCAAAGCCAGGACAAATTGAGCGAGCAGCTGGCGCAGACGCTGGAGGCGCAGGCGCTGCTGCAAGTGGAGAAGGAGCGCATCGAAGTCACGCTGGCCTCCATCGGCGATGCCGTCATCACCACCGATTTACACGGCAAGATCGCCACCGTCAACGACGTCGCCCAGCAGCTCACCGGCTGGCCGGAGGCGCGCGCGCGCGGCATGGAGCTGCACCAGGTGTTCGTACTGGCGAATAATTTCGGCCAGCATTCGCTGCTCAAGTCCATGGCGGCGATCTACGCCGGCGGCGAAGTGATCAAGGTCGGCAACCAGAGCCTGCGCAACCGCATGGGCCAGATCATCACCGTCGAATATACCGCCAACGCGATCCGCTCCGCGCGCAACGAGGTCCAGGGATCGGTGCTGGTGTTCCGCGACGTGACCGAGCGCCGCCAGCTGATGCAGCAGATCTCCTGGCAGAGCAACCACGACATCCTCACCGGCCTGCCCAACCGCGCGGCGCTGGCCACCCGCTTCGAGCAGGAAGTCATCCGCGCGCGCGAACAGGATTATCTGCTGGCCGTCTGCCTGTTCGACCTCGATCACTTCCAGTACGTGAACCAGACGCTGGGCCAGGACATCGGCGACGAGATCCTCAAGCAGGCCGCCAGCCGCCTGCACGACTTTGCCGACCAGCGCCACTACGTTGCGCGCCTGGGCGGCGACGAATTCGTGCTGCTGCTGCCGGAGATGGACAACCGCGCCGCCGTCGAACAGGCGCTGGACCGTCTGATGGCGGCGCTGTCGCGCGACTACCTGTGCGATGGCGAAGCGGTGGGCATGTCGGCCAGCGCCGGCGTGGCGGTCTACACCGGCAACGAGATCAGCGCCGACAGCCTGCTGCGCCACGCCGACCAGGCGCTGTACCAGGCCAAGATCACGGGCCGCAACCGCTACCACTTCTTCGACGCCGACCTCGACGAGCAGGTGCGCACCCACCACAACCGCCGCACCGAAGTGCGCGCCGCCCTGCTCGACGGCGAACTGCGGCTCTACTATCAACCGAAACTGGACATGCGCAAGGCCCGCATCGTCGGCATGGAAGCGCTGCTGCGCTGGCAGCACCCGCTGCGCGGCGTGGTCGGGCCGGGGGATTTCCTGCCCATCGTCGAGCACAGCGACGTCATCGTCGACATCGGCGAATGGGTGCTGCGCGAAGCCTTGCGCCAGTTGCAGGACTGGCGCGCCTTCGATGCGCGCTGGGTCATCAGCGTCAACATCGCCGCCCGCCATTTCCAGCGCACCGATTTCGTCGAACGGCTGACCGCCATCCTGGCCGAGTTCCCGGACGTGCCGCCGCATATGCTGGAGCTGGAGATACTGGAATCGTCGGCCTTGAGCGACATCGCCCACGTGCGCAGCATCATGCTCGATTGCCAGGCGCTGGGGATCAGCTTCGCGCTGGACGATTTCGGCACCGGTTATTCGTCGATGTCCTACCTGAAGCGGCTGCCGGCCGACATGCTGAAGATCGACCAGAGCTTCGTGCGCAACATGCTGGTGGACCGCGACGACCTGCACCTGGTGAGCGCCGTCATCGGCCTGGCCAAGGCCTTCGGCCTGGGCGTGATCGCCGAGGGCGTGGAGACGATGGAGCACGGCGCCATGCTGATGCGCCTGGGCTGCGACCTGGTGCAGGGCTACGGCATCGCCCGGCCGATGCCGGCGGACGAGGTGCTGGCGTGGGTCGCCAGTTTCGACACGGCGGCCGTGTGGCAGGCGGCCGCGCAGCTGCCGCCCATCTTCAGCCTGCACGGCGAGCCGGCCGGCGGCACCGCGCAGATGCCCTTATTTGTGCAGGGCTGAGTCGATCAGTTCTATCCAATGCCTGACCGGCGTGTCCGTGCCCGATTGCAGGTGCGCGGTGCAGCCGACGTTGGCCGAGACGATGGTGGTGGCGCCGGTGTCGGCCAGGTTGGCCAGCTTGCGGTCGCGCAGTTGCAGCGACAGTTCCGGTTGCAGCAGCGAGTAGGTTCCCGCCGAGCCGCAGCACAGATGGCTGTCCGCGCACAGCACGACATCGACGCCGACCGCCCGCAGCACGCCCTCCACCTTGCCGCGTATCTGCTGGCCGTGTTGCAGCGTGCAGGGCGGATGGTAAGCCACGCGCTCCGTGATGCTGGCGCGACGCTTCAACTCTTCCTCGAACTCCGGCATCACTTCGCTCAGGTCGCGCGTCAACGCCGAGATGCGCTGCGCCTTGTCGGCGTAGGCGCCATCATGCGCCAGCAGGTGGCCGTATTCCTTGACGGTGACGCCGCAGCCGGAAGCGGTCATCACGATCGCCTCCACCGCGCCGTCCTGCGCGTGCGGCCACCAGGCGTCGACGTTGCGGCGCATGTCGTCCAACGCCGCCTCCTGGTCGTTGAGGTGATGGCGCACCGCGCCGCAGCAGCCGGCCTTGGGCGCGACGATCAGTTGCACGCCCAGCGCATCGAGCACGCGGGCGGTGGCGGCGTTGATGTTGGGCGCCATCGCCGGCTGCGCGCAGCCTTCCAGCACCAGCATCTTGCGCGCGTGCGCGCGCGTCGGCCACACGCCGGCGCTTTGCAGCGCCGGGATCTTGTCCTGCATGGCGGGCGACAGCAGCGGCCGGAACAGCTGCCCGGCGCGCAATGCCGCGGTGAAGACGGCCTTGCGCGGCAAGGCCTCCTTCAGCACCAGCCGCTTCATGCGCTCGATGAACGGCCGCTGCACGCGCTGCTCCACCACCTTGCGGCCGATGTCGATCAGGCGGCCGTACTTGACGCCGGACGGACAGGTGGTCTCGCAGTTGCGGCAGGTCAGGCAGCGGTCCAGGTGGGTCTGGGTCTTGACCGTCACCGGCGCGCCTTCCAGCACCTGCTTGATCAGGTAGATGCGGCCGCGCGGGCCATCCAGCTCGTCGCCCAGCAGCTGATAGGTCGGGCAGGTGGCGGTGCAGAAGCCGCAGTGGACGCAGGATCGCAGGATGGCGTCTGCCTCTTCGCCTTCGCGGGTGTTCTTGATGAAGTCAGCCAGGTTGGTTTGCATGGGGTTCGCTAGTTCACTGGTACATGCGGCCGGGATTGAAGATCCCCGCCGGATCGAAGGACTGCTTCAGCCGCTCGTGGATCTTCGCCACGGCCGGCGCCAGCGGATGGAACACGCCGACGCTCTTGTCCGCGCTTCGGAACAGCGTCGCATGGCCGCCGGCCGCCGCCACGGCGCGGCGGATGCCGGCCGCCTGCCCGGCGTCGGTGGATTCGACCTTGAGCCAGCGCTGCGCCCCGCCCCACTCGATCAGCTGCTCGCCGCGCAGGATGATGGCGCTGGCCGCCGGCGGCACCGACAAACGCCACAAGCTGCCACCATCGAAATAGCCGTGCGTCTGGTCGCGCAGCGAGGTCCAGAATGCCGCGTCGCCGTCCAGCGGAGCGCCGCCCAGCTTGCGCTGCGCCGCCTCCACCGCCGCCTCGGCGCCGGACAGCCGCAGCGACAGCACGCCCTCATGCCAGCAGCTGGCCGATATCGGCAGCGGCTGGCCGGCCCATTCGTTCAGATGGCGCAGCGCGTCGATCTCACTCATCTCGAAGCGCAGGCTGGCCTCGCGCAGCGGCACCGGCAGCACCTTGAGCGACACCTCCAGTATCAGCCCCAGCGTGCCGAGCGAGCCAGCCAGCAGGCGCGAAACGTCGTAGCCCGCCACGTTCTTCATCACCTGGCCGCCGAAGCGCAGCGCCTCGCCGTGGCCGTCCATCAGCACCGCGCCGAGCACGAAATCGCGCACCGCACCTGCGCTGGCGCGGCGCGGGCCGGACAGAGCGCTGGCCACCACGCCGCCGATGGTCGATGCGGCGCCGTAGCGCGGCGGCTCGAAGGCCAGCATCTGCTGGTGCTGCGCCAGCAGCGCTTCGATCTCCGCCAGCGGCGTGCCGCAGCGCGCGGTGATGACCAATTCGGTCGGCTCGTAGGAGACGATGCCGGCATAGGCGCGCGTGTCGAGCAGCTCGCCCTGCGGCGCTTCGCCGTACCAGTCCTTGCTGCCGCCGCCGCGCAGGCGCAGCGGCGTGCCGGCCTCGGTGGCGACACGTATGCGCTCGCTGAACTGGGCGGCGATGTGGGAATACGATTCGGTCGTCATGTCGCTCCGTTTAAAAGCGCGGCAAATGGGAGAACGGCAGCATGCCGCCGCTGACGCGCATCTTGCCGAATTCGGCGCAGCGGTTCAGCGTGGGGATGGCCTTGTCGGGATTGAGCAGGCCGGCCGGATCGAAGGCGCGCTTGACCGAGAAGAAGGCATCCAGCTCGGCCGGCGCGAACTGCGCGCACATCGAATTGATCTTCTCGATGCCCACGCCATGCTCGCCGGTGATGGTGCCGCCCACTTCCACGCACAGCGCCAGGATCTCGGCGCCGAAGGCTTCGGCGCGCTCGAATTCATCGGGGATATTGGCGTTGAACAGGATCAGCGGATGCAGGTTGCCGTCGCCGGCGTGGAACACGTTGGCGCAGCGCAGGCCGTATTTGCTCTCCATCCGCGCGATCCCCTCCAGCACCTGGCCCAGGCGCTTGCGCGGGATGGTGCCGTCCATGCAGTAGTAGTCGGGCGAGATGCGGCCCGCCGCCGGAAACGCGTTCTTGCGGCCGGACCAGAACTTCAGCCGTTCCGCCTCCGACTGCGACACCGCGATGGCGCTGGCGCCGGCCGTGTTCAGCACCGCCGACATGCGGGCGATTTCCTCTTCCACTTCCTCGACTGTGCCGTCGGCCTCGCACAACAGGATGGCGGCGGCCTCGGTATCGTAGCCCGCCTTGACGAAGGGTTCGACCATGCGCGACGAGGTCTGGTCCATCATTTCCAGCCCGGCCGGGATGATGCCGGCCGCGATCAGCGCCGCCACCGCGTTGCAGCCCGCCGTCACCTCGTTGAACGACGCCATGATGACGCGCGCGGTGGCCGGCTTGGGCACCAGCTTGACCGTCACCTCGGTGACGATGCCCAGCATGCCCTCGGAGCCGATGAACACCGACAGCAGGTCCAGTCCCGGCGCGTCGAGCGCCTCGCCGCCCAGCTCCACCACATCGCCGTCGACGGTCACCATGCGCACGCGCAGCACGTTGTGCACGGTCAGGCCGTATTTGAGGCAGTGCACGCCGCCGGAATTCTCGGCCACGTTGCCGCCGATGGTGCAGGCGATCTGCGACGACGGATCGGGCGCGTAGTACAGGCCATGCGGCGCCGCCGCTTCCGAGATCGCCAGGTTGCGCACGCCCGGCTGCACCACGGCGGTCCGCGAATAGGCGTCCATGCGCACGATGCGGTTCAGGCGCGCGGTCGACAGCACCACGCCGTCGGCGATCGGCATGGCGCCGCCGGACAGGCCGGTGCCGGCGCCACGCGGCACGACAGGCACCTTCAGCTCGCGGCACACCTGCAGCACGGCGACGATCTGCGCCTCGCTGTCGGGCAGCACGACGATCATCGGCAGCTGGCGGTAGGCGGCCAGGCCGTCGCATTCATACGGGCGGGTATCTTCCGGTTCGGACAGGATGGCGCGCGCCGGCAGTACTTGCAGCAAGGCCGCGGCGACCTGCGTTCGGCGGGCGGCGATAGCGGCCAATACGGCCGGATCGGGAGTGGCAGTGTTCATGGGGCGGGCACCTGGGAGCACGAAATCAGATGTCGATTGTAAGCACAAACGCCCGATGCTGTGGAATGTTTGACTACTTTACGCAACTATCGCCGGGATGATGGCAACCCAACCGCCTCAACCTGCCGGCATGGGCGCGTACTTCGACGGCCGGCAAGGGGCCGCCGTGCCCCATGTAGAAGGTCTGCATGCCGGCATCGACCAGCTGCTGCAAGGCCGCCGCGGTGGCCTGCGGGTCATCCTCGAACGGCGGGCGGATCGCATGTCCCGTGCGCACCAGGCCTCCCAGCAGGATGCCGGACGCGATCAGGTCGCCCACCAGCACCTCGCCGCCCGTCAGCTCGATCGATACCGATCCGGCGGTATGGCCCGGCGTATGGCGCGCCACGCCCTCCACGCCGTACTGCGACAGCGGAACGACCTGCCCGTCGCCCATCAGGATATCCGGCGTGAACGGCACATAGGGCTGGCGTATCAGCCCAGTCTTGAGGAACAGGCGGCCGAACCAGCCGGTGCTGCAAAAGGTCATCGGCACCAGCTGGCGGTAGTGGGCAAGATCGGCGCGATGCGCCAGCACCGGTGCGCCCGTCAGCTCGCGCAGGCGCGCCGCGCTGCCGGCGTGGTCGACGTGCGCATGGGTGATGACGATCAGGCGGATGTCGGCAAAGCTCAAGCCGTGGCGCTTGAGGGCGCGGGCGATTTTGCCCTCCGAGCCGGGTAATCCGGCGTCGACCAGCACGCAGCCGCCGTCGCCGACAATCAGGTGGCAGTTGACCATGCCGAAAGGCAGAATGGCGATGCGAACAATACGTGGCGCAGCCATCGATACAGCTCCTTGAAAACAGTCTATGATCGTATTCTCAAGGCTGTCCGCGGCCGCCGCAAGTACGCACTTTTTGGTGCCTGTCGACTATTTGTAACGGATCTGGAAAGGAGCACCATGACGCAAGCGCGCTGGCATATCGAAAACCCGGTCGACTGTCCGCTGGTGGCGGCGATCAATATCGTCGGCGGCAAATGGAAGCCGATCATCCTGCACATGCTGGGTACAAGCGCCATGCGTTTTGGCGAACTTCAGCGCAGCATTCCGCCGGTCAGCCAGAAAATGCTGACCCAGCAGCTGCGCGAACTGGAGGCGGATGGCATCGTCCACCGCGAAGTGGTTGCGGAAAAGCCGCTACACATCGAATATTCGCTGACCGGGCTGGGCGCCAGCCTGTGGCCCGTGCTGCAAACGCTGTACGACTGGGGCCAGCAACTGGTGGAGCACAAGGCCGCTGCGTAGTCTACAATCGCATCCTCAACTTTCACGTATCAGGGAGCAGCATGGGCAATCGACTTTCCAAAATCGCCACCCGCACCGGCGACGGCGGCACCACCGGCCTTGGCGACGGCAGCCGCACCGACAAGGACAGCGTGCGCATCCACTCGATCGGCGAAGTCGACGAGCTCAATTCGCACATCGGCCTGCTGCTGTGCGAAGACATGCCAGCCGACCTGCGCGAAGAGCTGGTCACCATCCAGCACGACCTGTTCGACCTGGGCGGCGAATTGTGCATCCCCGGCTACCAGATGATCACCGAGGCGCACGTCGAGCGCCTCGATACGCTGCTGGCCAAGTACAACGCCACGCTGCCGGCGCTGACGGAGTTCATCCTGCCGGCCGGCTCGCGCGCGGCCTCGCAGGCGCACGTGTGCCGCACCGTGTGCCGCCGCGCCGAACGTGCCATCGTCACGCTGGGCAAGACCGAGACCATCCACGAGCATCCGCGCCAGTATGTGAACCGCTTGTCGGACTTGATGTTTGTGCTGTCGCGGGTGTTGAACCGCTTCGGCGGCGGCAGCGACGTGCTGTGGCAGCACGAGCGCAAGCGCGGCTAAGCGGCTTAACGGTCGGACTGGAACAGCAGCGCCATGCCCTTGGCCATGCTCAGGCGCGAGGCGCTGGCCGGATAGGCGCTGGACACCAGCGCCGCCTGGTCGCCGGTCGACAGCTTGCGGTAGAAGCTGACCATGTCGGTCGCCGGCCAGCCGGCGCGGTGGGCCAGCACCATGCCCAGCTGGTCCGCCTCCGATTCCTGCATGCTCGATAGTTTGGACAGGCGGATCTGCACTGACAGGTCGCTCTCCAGCCGTTCCATCACCACCTCCAGAGGCACCGCCGGATAGCGGTTCAGGAATAGCGCTTCCGACAAGGTTTCGCGGTGATGTTCGGCCACCGCGTGGGCGACTTCGTGCCCCAGCAGGGTGGCCAGTTCGCCATCGTTCAACGCCAACTGGCGTACAAACGCGCTACCCACCAGGATTTTCCCGCCTGCCATGCAGATGGCGTCGACTTCGGTGTCGCTGGTGGTATGGAACTCCCACTCCCACCCGGCCACTTCCGGCTTCAGCGCCACGGCGGCGCGTATCAGGCCCGCACCGATGGCTTGCAGCCGCGCCAGCAAGACGCGGTCGTCGTCCAGACGGCCGGCAGCCGCCAGTTCGACCACGCGGTCGATATAGCGGTCTTCCACCGTGCTGGCCACTTCCTCGGCGCTGAAACGCAATTCCTGCGCCCTGCCCGATTCCGGCACCTGCGCTCCCGCCGTTCCGCAAGCGAACAACAAACCGGCAAACAGGGAAGCGGCGGCATTCATGGCGATACAAACAGAATAAACTATTTATACCAATATAGGATGCGCTTTGGGGATAGGCAAGAAAAAACCCGGGGGTCAAGTTGAGGCAGCCAAGAGGCGGTTTCGCGGCTGCGCGAACAGAGGCAGAACGCCACTGGGCTTGCCGTAGAACTTGGCACTCGTCGCAGCCGGCACTACGCATTTAAGAAAGCGCCGGGGAACTTACGAAGCCGGGAAGAGCTGATGTTGCGCGCCACCATCGTTAAGATCCATGCGGATCACATGGCTGTCGCAGCGCGAACTTCGTCTGACACAGGCTGTCAAATTAGTTTGCGTTCTATATCCGCATCCGCCGCCGGCCAACCCATCAGGGGGAATAAGATGAATTTCAGCGTTGAAAGCAGAGCCATTTCAAGCCTCGACAAGCGGCATGACATCTTCATCACCGTTGTTCACCTTCCATGCCGCATCAAGGAAGAAATCCCCGACTTCCTCGCAAGGTGTCTGGATATTCCGAGCAATTTTGCGACGACATATCAACAGTATGTAGCGCTTGCAGACCGAGGTCCAAAGCCACACGGACACAACGGGAGGTATCGACCAAATCACGAAAGGGTACCGCTTTGGCTTGCAACACCTAATGCGTTCATCCATCAGTCCCTCAAAGTGCAACTAGCCATGAAAAGGCCATCTATACTTGTTGACATTGAGCGACAACAAATAACAGTTCAGAATCTTGATCGCCGCAATATTGCTGCCCATTCGTTGGATTATTGGTTGGATGAGGTCAACGGCAGCCAATTTCTGGCAGAAACCAAGATATCAAGATTGAGTGGTGAGTTCTTAGCGGCTTACTCGATGATGCTCGATGAGCTTATCCTTGATGGAGAAGACATTGCGGCGTCAGAGCAATACTTTCAAGACTCACTTCGGCATTACGAGATTGCGTATTCTCACAGCCCTAAAATTGGCAATATCACTTTGCAAGAGATACTTAGAGGTGGAATCGGGGCTGCCTGTTTGCTTCCTCTAAAAACAGGCATATGGGCTGGCCATACGAATCTATTGAGCGGAGACATATTGACTGGCTTCGAAATGGTCGTTGCGGGCGCCGGAATGACAATTTGTGCACTTAGCACGTTGTGGGTCGCAGACCGAATCATGCATGGCATAAAGAATTTTGGCAGTTTGGCAGAGACCAAACAAAGCGCTCAAACCAACTTACCAGACTCCGGTAGTCCGCCGGCTTAGCACAGCGTTAATGTATCTGCCCGGGAAATCCGGAGTTTCTCAAGTCTGACATTCGGACACGAGCTGTCAGACTTGCCCCTAAGGGTTAGCTGTTGTTGACGACCAGGCGCGGCTCGGCGGCGGCGTGGCGTTGCTTGATCGAGGCGGTGATGCCGGCGGCGTCCAGGCCCACGCTGGCCAGCAGCTTGGCCGGGTCGCCGTGGTCGATGAACTTGTCCGGCAGGCCCAGCATCTGCAGTGGCTTGACGATGCCTTCGGCGGCCATCGCTTCGGCCACGGCGGAACCGGCGCCGCCCATGATGGAACCCTCTTCCACCGTCACCAGGTAATCATGTTCGGCGGCCAGCTGCTTCACCAGTTCCACATCCAGCGGTTTGACGAAGCGCATGTTGGCGACCGTGGCGTCCAGCGTCTCGCCGGCGGCCATCGCCGGCGCCACCATCGAACCGAAGGCCAAAATGGCAATCTTCTGGCCCTTGCGCTTGATTTCGCCCTTGCCGATTTCAATCGTGGTCAGCTCCGGCTTGATCGCCGCGCCGGCGCCGGCGCCGCGCGGATAGCGGATCGCCGCCGGTCCCTTGTATTGGTAGCCGGTGGTCAGCATCTGGCGGCATTCGTTTTCGTCCGATGCGGCCATGACCACCATGTTCGGAATGCAGCGCAGGTACGCCATGTCGTAGTTGCCGGCGTGGGTGGCGCCGTCGGCGCCCACCAGGCCCGCGCGGTCCAGCGCGAACGTCACGTCCAGGTTTTGCAGCGCGACGTCGTGGATCAGTTGGTCGTAGCCGCGTTGCAGGAAGGTGGAGTAGATCGCCACCACCGGCTTCAGGCCTTCGCAGGCCAGACCGGCGCCGAAGGTCACGGCGTGCTGCTCGGCGATGCCGACGTCGAAATAGCGGTCCGGGAACTTCTGCTCGAAACCGACCATGCCCGAGCCTTCGCGCATGGCGGGCGTGATGCCGACCAGGCGCTTGTCGGCGGCGGCCATGTCGCACAGCCAGTTGCCGAAGACTTCCGTGTAAGTGACCTTGCCCGACGCCACGGCCGGCTTGAAGCCTTCGGCCGGGTTGAACTTGCCCGGGCCGTGGTACAGCACAGGGTCTGCCTCGGCCAGCTTGTAGCCCTGGCCCTTCTTGGTCACCACGTGCAGGAACTGCGGGCCCTTGAGCTGCTTGATGTTCTGCAGCGTCGGGATCAGCGATTCGAGGTCGTGGCCGTCGATCGGGCCGATGTAGTTGAAGCCGAACTCCTCGAACATGGTGGCCGGAACCACCATGCCCTTGGCGTGTTCTTCCAGCCGCTTGGCCAGCTCCAGCACCGGGCCGGGCAGCACGGACTTGCCGACATTCTTGGCGGCGGCGTAGAACTGTCCCGACATCAAACGCGCCAGGTAGCGGTTCAGCGCACCCACCGGCGGCGAGATCGACATGTCGTTGTCGTTCAGGATCACCAGCAGATTGACGTCTTCCTGCACGCCGGCGTTGTTCAGCGCTTCGAAGGCCATGCCGGCCGTCATCGAGCCGTCGCCGATCACCGCGATCGCGTGGCGGTGCTCGCCCTTGATCTTGGCCGCCTGCGCCATGCCCAGCGCCGCCGAGATCGAGGTCGACGAGTGCGCGGTGCCGAAGGTGTCGTACTCGCTTTCATCGCGCTTCGGGAAGCCGGAGATGCCGTTCAGCTGGCGCAGCGTGTGCATGCGCTCGCGGCGGCCGGTGAGGATCTTGTGCGAATAGGTCTGGTGGCCGACGTCCCACACGATGCGGTCGTGCGGCGTGTTGAACACGTAGTGCAGCGCCACGGTCAGCTCGACCGTGCCCAGGTTGGACGACAGGTGGCCACCGGTCTTGGACACCGAATCGAGCAGGTAGCCGCGCAGTTCATGCGCGAGCGGCGTCAGCTGATGGCGCGCCAGTTTGCGCACATCGGCCGGTGAGTCTATGTTTTCGAGCAATTTCATTTATGCCTTCCGCTGCACGATCAAATCCGCGAGTTCGCGTAACCGCAGAGCTTTTTCTCCAAACGGCGCGAGCGCTGCGTGCGCGTCGAGCCGTAATTGTTGCGCCAACGCGCGCGACGGTTCCAGACCCAGGATCGAGACATAGGTCGGCTTGTTGTCGGCGGCGTCCTTGCCGGCGGTCTTGCCCAGCGTGGCCGAATCGGCCGTGGCGTCGAGCACGTCGTCCACCACCTGGAAGGCCAGGCCGATGGCGCGCGCATAGTCGTTCAGCGCGCTCAGCTCGGCCGGATCGAGATCCTTGCCGGCCAGCGCGCCCAGTACCACGGCGGCGCGCAGCAGCGCGCCGGTTTTGAGCTGGTGCATCTGCTCCAGCTGTTCCAGCGTCAGGCTCAGGCCTACGCTGTCGAGATCGATCGCCTGGCCGCCGCACATGCCGGCCGAGCCGGAGGCGTGCGCCAGCAGACGCAGCATCGCCAGCTGGCGCGCCGGCGGGATCGTATCCGCCTCGGACAGCACCAGGAAGGCCTGCGATTGCAGCGCGTCGCCGACCAGCAGCGCGGTCGCTTCGTCATAGGCCACGTGCACCGTCGGCTTGCCGCGGCGCAGTTCATCGTCGTCCATGCACGGCATGTCGTCGTGCACCAGCGAGTAAGCGTGAATCATTTCCACCGCCGCTGCGGCGCGGCTCAGGATGGCCGCGTCGGCGCCGAACAGCGCGCCGGCGGCGTACACCAGCAGCGGACGCACGCGCTTGCCGCCGCCCAGCAGCGCATAGCGCATCGCCGCGTGCAGCTTGGTCGGCACCACCGTGGCGGCGGGCAGGAAACCGGATAAATCGTTTTCCGACGCCGCCTGCACGGTCTTCATCCAATCGTCGAAGGCGCCGTTCATTGTTCGGCCTCGCCGGCTTCAACGAAAGGCTTGAGCATGTCGCCTTCCAGCACCTTGACCTGGGATTCCACTTTTTCCAGCTGGGCGGCGCAGAACTTCACCAGCTCCGAGCCGCGCGCATAGGCGGCCACCGAGGCTTCCAGCGGCAGTTGGCCTGCCTCCATTTGTGCAACCAGCTGCGCCAGTTCCGCCATCGCTTCTTCAAACGAGACGGGGGCGGCGGCGGTCGCGTCGGCAGTTAATTTCTTAGACATAGTCACTCAGGTTTCAAGGCAAAAACACGTGCCAGCGCAGTGTAGCCCGTTATTTTAGAACAAACCACCTTATCCGGTGGAACTATAGCGGACTAGCCGAGGGCGTAAACTATGGATTTTATCGCAATCGTCCCCATATCCTGCACAAGCATGCGTTTATTGCAATGATATCCACTAAAACGAGCACGACAGTCCGCTGGAACGGGGAGAAACGCGGTATAATCTCCGGTTCTGTCCGAAATACCATTTTCAACAACTTTGAATTCAGGTCTTTACGGATTCTGTCTCTCTTTGGTGCACATATTAAGGGGGGTTGGGATGTCCGATCTGGGTACCCACGCCAAGCTGGCGCGTCCACACGCGCAACTTCCGGTTGACGTCTATTTTGACGAAGCGCTACTGCAGCGGGAAATGCAGCAACTATTTCAGGCCGGCCCGCGCTACATCGGGCATGAGCTGATGGTGCCGAATGCCGGCGACTTCGCGACCCTCGTTTCCGAAAACGAAGGGCGTATGCTGGTGCGCAACGCAAACGGCTTGGAGCTGCTGTCCAACGTCTGCCGCCACCGCCAGGCGCTGATGTTCAACGGCCGCGGCAACGCCAACAACATCGTCTGCCCGCTGCATCGCTGGACCTACGACCTCAAGGGGGAGCTGATCGGCGCGCCGCACTTCCCGGAGACGCCGTGCCTGAACCTGCCGAAGACCAAGCTGCAAAACTGGAACGGCCTGCTGTTCGAGCAGAATGGCTATAACGTCATGGAAAAACTGTCCGAACTCTCGGTCACCAAGGACCTTGATTTCTCCGGCTATATGTTCGACCACGTCGAAGTCCAGACCTGCAACTACAACTGGAAGACTTTCATTGAAGTCTACCTGGAAGACTATCACGTCGAGCCCTTCCATCCCGGCCTGGGCGGCTTCGTCAGCTGCGAAGACCTGCGCTGGGAATTCGGCCGCGACTACAGCGTGCAGACGGTCGGCGTCAACAGGGGCTTGCAAAAGTCCGGCTCCGAGATCTACAAGCGCTGGCAGGAGCAGGTGCTCAAGTTCCGTGGCGGCGAACCGCCGCCGTATGGCGCGATCTGGCTGACGCTGTATCCGAACATCATGGTCGAATGGTATCCGCATGTGCTGATCGTCTCGACGCTGTGGCCGGACGGCCCGCAGCGCACCAAGAACGTGGTCGAGTTCTACTACCCCGAGGAAATCGTGCTGTTCGAGCGCGAGTTCATCGAGGCGGAACGCGCGGCCTACTTTGAAACCTGCGCCGAGGACGACGAGATCGCCTTGCGCATGGATGCCGGCCGCAAGGCGCTGATGCAGCGCGGCACCAGCGATGCCGGTCCCTACCAGTCGCCGATGGAAGACGGCATGCAGCACTTCCACGAATGGTATCGAGCCAATATCGATTTATAGGAAACCGATGCAGTCACTTTGGATGTTGTTCGCCAGTTTCATGTTCGCCGCGATGGGGGTGTGCGTGAAGCTGGCCTCGGAGCAGTTCTCCACATCCGAAATCGTGATGTACCGTGGCGTGGTCGGCGTGACCGTGCTGTTCACCATCATCAAACTTCAAGGCGGTAAATTCACCACCACCATGCCGGGCGCCCACTTGTGGCGCGGGCTGGTCGGCGTGGTGTCGCTGTGGCTGTGGTTCTACGCCATCGCCAAGCTGCCGCTGGCCACCGCCATGACGCTCAACTACATGGCGCCGATCTGGATCGCCGTGTGGCTGTTCGCGCTGGGCTGGTGGCATGCCAAGAACCAGGTCAAGTGGCCGCTGCTGGCGGCGGTCGGCATGAGCTTTGTCGGCGTCACGCTGCTGCTGCAGCCGGCCTTCCATTCGAATCAACTGACGCCGGCGCTGATCGCGCTCAGCTCCAGCGTGCTGTCGGCCATGGCTTACATGCAGGTGCGCAAGCTGGGGCTGGCGGGCGAGCCGGAGAACCGCGTGGTGTTCTATTTCTCGATCATGAACCTGCTGGCCGGCATCGCCGGCAATTTCGCGTTTGCCGGCGACCAGGGCGCGGTGTGGCATCCGATCACCAGCGTGCACGGCGGCTTGCTGTTGCTGGGCATCGGCATCTGCGCCACCAGCGCGCAGATCGCCATGACGCGCGCCTATCGGCTGGGGCAGACGCTGGTGGTGGCCAATCTGCAATACACCGGCATCGTGTTTTCCAGCGTCTGGGGCGTGCTGGTGTTCGGCGACGTGTTCAGCTGGCATAGCTGGGCCGGCATAGCCGTGATACTGGCGTCCGGCGTGGCCACAACGTTTTACAATACGCGTAACACCGAGCGCGGTAAGGCGATAGCCATTACCGATCCAATAGCCAGCGAAGTCTAAGGAACCCCGGAATATGCACACCACCCTGATCAGCGCCACCGAACTGTCCCAGCACCTGACCGACGACAATTGGGTGATACTCGATTGCCGCCATGATCTGATGAATCCCAACGCGGGCCGCGACGGCTTTGCCATCGGCCATATCCAGAACGCGCAGTTTGCCAACATCGATACCGATCTGTCGGGCGCCAAGCGGGGTGTGGACGGCAAGTTCCGTGGCCGCCATCCGCTGCCGGAGCGCGCCGCGCTGATCGAGACCTTGCGCGGCTGGGGCATCGACGACGACACGCAGGTGGTGGCCTATGACGCGCACGGCGGCATGTTCGCGGCGCGCTTGTGGTGGTTGCTGCGCTGGGTAGGCCATCCGGCGGTGGCGGTGCTGGACGGCGGCCTGGCCGCGTGGCAGTCGCAGGGCTTGCCGATGGTGACGCCGGAAGCGCCACGCGCGCGCGGCACGATCCATGAGCAGCCATCGCTGGCGCCGACGGTGTCGCTGGAGGACGTGCTGGCCAACCTGGCCACGCAGGCACGCACCGTGGTCGACGCCCGCGCGGCCGATCGTTATCGCGGCGAGAACGAGACCATCGATCCGGTCGGCGGCCATATTCCCGGCGCCAGGAACCGCTTCTTCAAGGACAACCTGAACGCCGACGGCCGCTTCAAGGACGCCGCGCAATTGAAGGAGGAATTCGCGCCGCTGTTCGCCAGCGCGCCGCAGGCGATCATGCAGTGCGGTTCGGGCGTGACGGCCTGCCACAATCTGCTGGCACTGGAAGTGGCCGGCCTGAGCGGCGCCGCGCTCTACCCCGGCTCCTGGAGCGAATGGTGCGCCGACCCGGCGCGGCCGATGGCGACTGGCGCTTAACGCTTGCGTGTTTGACGTGGCCAGCGCGTCACTCTGAGCTCGTTGTTGGCGACATAGTACTCAATGCGGCGCGGCGATCCTGCGCCGCGATATAAACGATCGACCCGGAGTAAGCTTTTCGCGCACTGGGTAGCCAGCGCACCCGAAGACTACCCGATCCGGCGTTTCCGCTTGCCATGGATGGCGATCAGCTGACGTGCTTCCGCCATGACTTCGGCGTTATCGATACCGGCGTTGTGCTTGAAATACTCGTCGGCTTCCAGGTCCGCCAGAATTCCTTCCTCAACATCATCAAACCCGACTTCCGGCTCCCACATCCTGCGTATAGACATGCGCCATGGTCTGATCGAGCGACGCCTGCGCTTGAGCAGACCAGCTTACAACGAGGCTAGCCGGCTTTCCGTTTGCGCTGGACATTCGATTCCAGTATTCGGCGCGCCTGCTCCATGACTTCTTCGTTCGGAATGGTTCGGCCCGCCTCTATATCGGCTTGGGCTGCGAGATCGGCTTGAATGCTTTCTTCCGTATCGTCGAAACCATACAGCCAGACATCGGGCCAAAGATGCTCCGCGCTAACCTGAGCCAGCGCAGCCAAGCGTTCCAGGCGCGCGCGGTCGGCGGCGGACAATGCCGCCAACGCTTCAGCCTGCTTTTTTTGTCTGGAGTTCATCCCGTCATCATACTCCCGGCGCCGCCTGCTGCAAGCGCGCCGGGTTGAGCGGTCACAAGCGTCAGTGGCCGCGGGTCAGCACCAGCACGATGGCGACGCCGAGCGCGATCAGCAGCACTTGCGGGATGGTTTCGCGCAGCGTGGCGCGGCGCTGCATCTGCGGCATCAGGTCGCTGACGGCGATGTAGATGAAGCCCGACGAGGCGAACACCAGCACATACGGGATCATGCTGCTGGCGCGGTCCAGCGTGTAATAACCCAGCAAGCCGCCGGCGATCGCCAGCAGGCTGCACAGCAAGTTGTAGACATAGGCCCGCGTGCGCGAGAAGCCGGCGTTGAGCAGCACGATGAAATCGCCGATCTCCTGCGGAATCTCGTGGGCGATGATGGCCAGTCCCGTCACCAGCCCCAGCTCGGGATTGGCCAGGAAGGCCGCCGCGATCAGGATGCCGTCGGTGAAGTTGTGCATGCCGTCGCCAACCAGGATCATCCAGCCGGCCTTGCCCGCCTCGCGCTTGTCGTGGCCGTGATGGTGGTGGTGGCCGTCGCCCTCGTGGTGGTGGGAATGGCGCAGGATCGCCAGCTTCTCCAGCAGGAAGAAGGCCAACAGGCCGCCCAGCAGGGTCGCGAACAGGCTGCGCGCGCTGGCCTGCGATTCGAACGCTTCCGGCAAGGCGTGCAGCAGGGAGGTCGACAGCATGATGCCCACCGACAGGCTGACCATGCGCTCCACCACCTTAGACAGCAGCGTAAACGAGAACACCGCGGCAGCGGTGATGCTGACGACGCCGGCAACCGTGGTGGCCAGCAGGATGGAGATGAGTACGGGATCGATGTTATAGCCTCTTGTAGCAGGGACCGCGCCGCTGCGCGCGGGCCGGGGGCGTCATTTTACCGCCCGGCCCGGTTTTATGCTGATCTTTGGCTAAAAACCCGGCAAAACAGCTCTTAGATCACGCCGTTTTGCTTGAACCACGTTTGCAAACGGGCCCAGCCGTCCTTGGCGTCGGCCTCGACGTAGCTGGCGCGGTAGTCGGCGTGGAAGGCGTGGCCGGAGTTCGGATAGACGACAAAGTCCGCCTTATTCGGCCCCTTGGCCAGCGCCGCCTTCATCGCCGCGATCGAGTCCTGGGTGATGCCGGTGTCCTTCAGGCCGTACAGGCCCAGCACCGGCACCGTCAGAGATCCAGCGATATCAATTGGGTGCCTGGGAGTCACCGGAGTGCTGTCGCCCATCAGGCGGCCGTACCAGGCCACGCCGGCCTTGATGCTCGGGTTGTGCGCGGCGTACATCCAGGTGATGCGGCCGCCCCAGCAGAAGCCGGTGATGCCGATCTTGTCGCCGTTGCCGCCGTTGGCCTTGGCCCAGGCCACGGTGGCGTCGAGGTCGGCCATCACTTGCGCGTCCGGGGTCTTGGAGATGATGTCGCGTTGCAGTTCGGCGATCGAGGCGGCCTTTTGCGGATCGCCCTGGCGCACGAACAGGTCCGGCGCCAGCGCCAGGTAGCCCAGCTTGGCGAAACGGCGGGCGACGTCGGCGATGTGCTCGTGCACGCCGAAGATTTCCGACACCACCAGTATCACCGGCAGCTTGGTCTTGCCCTCCGGCTGGGCGCGGTAGACCGGCACTTGCACGCCGTCCACCGAGAGGTTGATGGTGCCGGCGACCAGGCCGGCGGTGTCGGTCTTGATGACGTTCTGCGCCACCACCGGCAGCGCGGCGGCGGCGAAGCCGGTGCCCAGCGCCACCTTCAGGAAGTCGCGGCGGTCGACGCCGTCCGACAAACTGGTTTTGGTCAACAAGCTCTCTGCATCCTGCCTCAAATCATCCATGCGATTCCTCCGATAGTAGTTAGCGGAAGCACATACTCAATGTGCTTCCTCCCAGTTCTTACCCACGCCGACTTCGGCGGTCAGCGGCACCTTCAGCTCCGCCACGCCGGCCATCAGCTTCGGCAGCATTTCCTTGACCAGCGCCAGTTCGGCGTCCGGCACTTCCAGCACCAGTTCATCATGCACTTGCATGATCATCTTGGTCTGCAGCTTATCCTTTTCCAGCCAATCTTGCACAGCCACCATGGCCAGCTTGATCAGGTCGGCCGCCGTGCCCTGCATCGGCGCGTTGATCGCGGCGCGTTCGGCGCCCTGGCGGCGCGGGCCGTTCGGCGAATTGATCTCCGGCAGCCACAGGCGGCGGCCGAACACGGTCTCGACATAGCCGCGCGCCTTGGCCTGCAGGCGGGTGTCGTCCATGTACTGCTTGACGCCCGAGAAGCGCGCGAAGTAGCGGTCGATATAGCTTTGCGCCGCGCCGCGCTCGATGCCCAGGTTGCCGGCCAGGCCGAAGGCGCTCATGCCGTAGATCAGGCCGAAGTTGATGACCTTGGCGTAGCGGCGCTGCTCGCTGCTGACGTCTTCCGGCGACACGCCGAAGATCTCGGCGGCGGTGGCGCGGTGAATGTCGACGCCCTCGGCAAACGCGCGCAGCATGTTCTCGTCTTCCGAGATGTGGGCCATGATGCGCAGCTCGATCTGCGAATAGTCGGCCGAGACGATGTGGCTGCCCGGCGGCGCGATGAAGGCTTCGCGGATGCGGCGGCCTTCCTTGGTGCGGATCGGGATGTTCTGCAGGTTGGGATCGTTGGAGGCCAGACGGCCCGTGACCGCCACCGCCTGCGCGTAGTTGGTGTGCACGCGGCCGGTGTCCTGGTTGATACCCTTTGGCAGCTTGTCGGTGTAGGTCGACTTCAGCTTCGACAGGCTGCGGTATTCCAGCAGCACTTTCGGCAGCGGATAATCCTCGGCCAGCTTTTGCAGCACTTCCTCGTCGGTCGACGGCGCGCCGCTCGGGGTCTTCTTCACCACCGGCAGTTTCAGCTTCTCGAAGAAGATCTCGCCGATCTGCTTCGGCGAGCCGAGGTTGAACGGCTGCTCGGCCAGTTCATGCGCCTTCGCTTCGAGCTCGACGATGCGCGCGCCCAGCTCGGCCGACTGGATGTTGAGCAGCTCGGCGTCGATGTGCACGCCGTTGCGTTCGATCTTTTGCAGCGCCACGGCGGTCGGCAGTTCGATGTTGCGGTAGATGAAGTTCAGTTTGGCGTCGTTCTCGACTTGGCCGATCATGGCCCGGTGCAGGCGCAGCGTGATGTCGGCGTCTTCCGCCGCGTACTCGGTGGCGCGGGCGATCTCCACCTTGTCGAAGGTGATCATGTTGACGCCCTTGCCGCACACGTCCACGAACGGGATGGTGGTGTGGTTCAGGTGGCGCAGCGCCAGGCTGTCCATGTCGTGCGTGCGGTGCGATTCGAACACATACGATTCGAGCAGCGTGTCGTGCTCGATGCCTTGCAGCTTGACGCCGTGGTTGGCGAAGATGTGGCTGTCGTACTTGAGGTTCTGGCCGACCTTCAGTTTGCTGGCGTCCTCCAGCCACGGCTTCAGCCTGGCCAGCACGTGCTCGCGCGACAGCTGCTGCGGCACGCCGGGATATGCGTGCGCGACCGGGATGTAGCAGGCCACGCCCGGCTCCACCGACAGCGAAATGCCGACCATCTGCGCCGTCATCGGCTCGAGCGACGTGGTTTCGGTGTCGACCGCGGTCAGCTTGGCGGCGTCGATCAGGGCGATCCACTGGTCCAGCTGTTCGTCGGTCAGCACGGTTTCGTAGTTGGTGTCGAGCTTGGGCGCTTCGCCGAACATGTCCAGGTTGGCGGAGACGGCGCCGCCGGCCGCCGGCGCGGCGGCCACGGCGGCGGCCTTGCCCACCGGCGCCTGCGGCGTGGTCCCGCCCAGCTCGCGCAGCAAGGTCTTGAAGCCGTACTTGCTGAAGAAGGCCAGCAGCGTTTCCTGGTCTTCGCCGCGCGCCACCAGCGATTCGGCGATGGTGGCCATGTGGGCCGACAGGTCGCAGTCCAGCTTGACGGTGATCAGTTCGCGGCCCTTGGGCAGCCATTCCAGCGCGTTGCGCAGGTTCTCGCCGACCGCGCCGCCGATCTGGGCGGCGTTGGCGATCACGCCATCGAGCGAGTCGTAGGCGCTCAGCCACTTGAGCGCGGTCTTCGGGCCGCACTTGGACACGCCCGGCACGTTGTCGACGGTGTCGCCGATCAGGGTCAGGTAGTCGATGATGCGGTTCGGCGGCACGCCGAACTTGGCCAGCACGCCGGCCTCGTCCATTTTCTCGTTGGTCATGGTGTTGATCAGCATGACCTGTGGATTGACCAGCTGCGCCAGGTCCTTGTCGCCGGTGGACACCACCACGTTCATGCCGGCCTGCGCCGCCTGCAGCGACAGCGTGCCGATCACGTCGTCCGCCTCCACGCCTTCGACCATCAGGATGGGCCAGCCCATGGCCTTGACCGCCTCGTGGATGGGCTCGATCTGCAGGCGCAGGTCGTCCGGCATCGAGGCGCGCGTGGCTTTGTACTCGGGGTACATGTCATCGCGGAAAGTCTTGCCCTTGGCGTCGAACACGCAGGCGATGTAGGCGGCCGGGTAGTCGGCGCGCAGGCGGCGCAACATATTGACCATGCCGTGCATGGCGCCGGTCGGATGGCCGTCCGGGCTGCGCAGGTCGGGCAGCGCGTGGAAGGCGCGATAGAGGTAACTGGAACCGTCAACTAACAGCAGGGTATTTTGCATAGACACTAGATATGGGTGAGGGCGCCGCGCAACAATGGCGGCAAGGCCACGAACGAATGGCGCATTATCGCAGGTTTTGCCGGCGCTTCGCCCGCCAGCCCGGGTCTTTTCAAAATAACAATACCCCGGCGCCACTGTGGGGAAATCGGCTTTTAAAAACAGCGAAGCGTGTCTGTTTGTTACAATGGATCATACATAAAAATTTGACGGTTTTTCACTGCCGTATTTCACCCTAAGGCGATCCATCATGACGCGCACCTCCATTCTTGTGCCTGCCCTCCTCCTGACGCTCGGCGCCCACACGGCGTTTGCCCAGTCGACTCCGAGCCAGGCGCCGCCAAAACTGGAAAAGATCGAGGAAGTGGCCGACGATGCGATCACCGTGACCGCCAAGCCCGCGCCGGAACACAAGATCACCGAAAAGCGCGACAGCAGCGGCCAAGTGGTGGAAGCGACCGTCAAAAGCGGCCCCAGCACCTACACGCTGAAGCCGAACCGCCCGGCCGGCACCGCCTTACCCGGCGATGCGATGGGGGGCGCCAACCGCGGCCCGCAATGGACGGTGATGGAATTCGACATCGGCAAGAAGAAGAAAAAAACCACGGAAGAAGACGGCTCGACGGACACCACCGCGCCCCCTGCCGTGAAATAACGCGCGCGCCCGCCCTGCGCGGGCGTCCCCCGGCGCCCGTCCCGACGGCGGCGCCGCTCACCGAACCTCATCAAGTTTTCTCATGGCAGTGTTTACCCCGGTCAGCCTGAACGACCTTACCCAGTGGATCAAGCAATTCCCCCTCGGCCAGCCCTTGGCGCTCAAAGGCATCGCCAGCGGCATCGAGAACAGCAATTTTTTCCTGACGACGGAAACGGGCGACTACGTCCTGACCATCTTCGAGATGCTGTCCTTCGAGCAACTGCCGTTCTACCTCAAGCTGATGGACCACCTGGCCGATCGCGGCGTGCTGGTGCCGGCGCCGGTCGCCAACGACCAGGGCGAGCTGATCGTCGCCCTGCACGGCAAGCCGGCGGCCATCGTCACCAAGCTGGAAGGCAAGTCGCAAATGGCCCCGCAGCCGGTGCATTGCGCCGCCGTCGGCGCCATGCTGGCGCGCATGCACCTGGCCGCCGTCGACTATCCGCTGCAGCAGCCCAATCTGCGCGGCCTGGACTGGTGGAACGAGACCACGCCGCAAGTGCTGCCCTACCTCGACGACAGTTGCGCCCACCTGTTGCGCGCCGAGATGCACTTCCAGGACGCGTTTGCCGGCTGCGCCACCTACCACCAACTGCAGCGCGGCCCGGTGCACGCCGACCTGTTCCGCAACAACGTGATGTTTGACGGCGAGCGCCTGACCGGCTTCTTCGACTTTTACTTCGCCGGCTGCGACACCTGGCTGTTCGACGTCGCCGTCACCGTCAACGACTGGTGCATCGCCCTCGACACCGGCGTGCTCGACACCGCCCGCGTGCGCGCCCTGCTGGACGCCTACCACGCCGTGCGGCCGTTCACCGACGCCGAACAGACCGCCTGGCAGCCGATGCTGCGGGCGGCGGCGCTGCGTTTCTGGCTGTCGCGCCTGTACGACTTCCACCTGCCGCGCGAGGCGGAGATGCTGACGCCGCACGACCCGAGCCACTTCGAACGCATCCTGCGCGAGCGCATCGCCACGCCGGCGCCGGGATTGCGCGGATGAACAAGCTCCCCGCCAAGGCCGGTTGGCACTGGGTCAAGCAGGCCCTGCAGCTGTTCCGCAAGCAACCGGGCGCGCTGATGGCGTTGTTCTTCTGCTGCATGTTCCTGTCGCTGTTCTCGCTGGTGGTGCCGCTGCTCGGCTCGATCGCGCCGACCTTGCTGGCGCCGATGTTCACCGTCGCCATGCTGCAAGCCTGCGCCGACGTCGACCACGACAAGCGCGCCCTGCCGAACCTGGTGTTCAGCGGCTTCCGCAAGCCGGTGCGCAAACCCTTGCTCGGCCTGGGCGTGTTGTACCTGCTGGTGATGCTGCTCGCGCTGGCGGTGCTGAGCTGGCTGGACGACGGCGTGCTGATCCAGATGGCCGCGCGCCAGATCCCGGTGGACAAGGACTTGCTGGAAAAGTCGAGCAGCGCGCTGTTCGTCGCGTCCGGCATCTACCTGCTGGGCTGGATGCTGACCTGCCTGGCCGCGCCGCTGATCTACTGGCAAAACATGACGCTGGCCAAGGCGCTGTTCTTCAGCGTGGTGGCGGTGTGCCGCGACATCAAGGCCTTCCTGACGGCGGCCGTGGTCCTGTTCCTGATGTTCCAGGTCGGCGGCATCATCCCTAAGCTGCTGTTCGATTCGGCGCAGCTGGAAGTGACGGCCATCTTCACCATCTTCCTGATCATGGTCGTGCTGATGCATTGCACGCTGTACGCCTGCTACCGCCAGATCTTCGGCACGCCGGAGGCCAGCGCGCAGCCGGTGCTGCCGCCGAAACCATAAGAAAAGGCGGCCATGGCCGCCTTTTCTTATGGTACACCTCGCGCCCGCCTCAGCGGCCCAGCCGGTCCAGCTTGGCGATGCTGAGGTCCAGCACCTTCATGCCGTGGCTGCCGAAGTTGATCTGCGCGCGGGCGTTGTTGCCGCTGCCCTCGATGTTGACGATCACCCCCTCGCCGAACTTGCCGTGCGCGACGGACTCGCCGATGCGCCAGCCGGAGCCGGGCGACTTCTGCGCGATCTTCTGCGCGATGGCGTTGTCCGAACCGACCAGCGGCGCCTGGTCCCAGGCCGATTTCTTGTTGCCGGACCAGTGCGACTGCACCTTGGGCGACAGCCACTTCAACGACTCTTCCGGCAGCTCGTCGAAGAAGCGCGACTTCATGTTGTAGCGGGTCTGGCCGTGCAGCATGCGGGTCTGCGCGAAGCACATGTACAGGCGCTGACGCGCGCGCGTGATCGCCACATACATCAGGCGGCGTTCCTCTTCCACTCCGTCGTGCTCGCGCGAGCTGCTCTCGTGCGGGAACAAGCCCTCTTCCAGCCCGGTGATGAAGACGTTGTTGAACTCCAGCCCCTTGGCCGAGTGCACCGTCATCATCTGCACGGCTTGCTGGCCGGCGGTGGCCTGATTGTCGCCCGCCTCCAGCGAGGCGTGCGACAGGAAGGCCGACAGCGGCGACATCACGGTCGGCAACGCAGCGTCGGCGTCGAGGATCTCGAAGCCGTCTTCGTTGACGATCGGCATACCCGCCTGGGCCTGGGCCTGCGGGCCCAAGTGCGCCGGCGCGCCCTGGCCGAAACCTTCCTCAGAGACGAACTGGGTGGCGGCGCTGACCATCTGCTCCAGGTTCTCGATGCGGTCGGCGCCTTCTTTTTCGGTCTGATAGTGGGCCAGCAGGCCGGACGCCTCCAGCACCACGCGCACCAGTTCCGGCAAGGCCATCTGCTGCGTTTCAAAGCGCGCGCCCTCGACCAGCTTGACGAAGCCGCCCAGCGACGAGCCGGCCTTGCCGGTCACATACGGCACCGCCGCGTACAGCGAAATGCGGTGCTGGTCGGCGGCCGCCTGCAAGGCTTCGATCGAGCGCAGGCCGATGCCGCGGGTCGGGAAGTTCACCACCCGCAGGAAGGCAGAATCGTTGTGCGGATTGTCCATCAGCTGCAGGTAGGCGATCGCGTGCTTGACCTCGGCGCGCTGGAAGTAGCGCAGGCCGCCGTACACGTGGTACGGAATGCCGGCCGAGAACAGCGCATGCTCGATCACGCGCGACTGCGCGTTGGAACGGTACAGCACCGCGATCTCACTGCGGGCGGCGCCGTCGGCGATCAGGTTCTTGGTTTCCTCGATGATCCACTGCGCCTCGGCCAAGTCGGAGCTCGCTTCGTACACGCGCACCTGCTCGCCGTGGCCGGCGTCGGTGCGCAGGTTCTTGCCCAGGCGCTTGCTGTTGTTGGCGATCAGCACGTTGGCGGCGTCCAGGATGTGGCCGTGGGAGCGGTAGTTCTGCTCCAGCTTGATCAGGTTCTGGACCTTGAACTCGCGCTCGAAGGCGCTCATGTTGCCGACGTTGGCGCCGCGGAAGGCGTAGATGCTCTGGTCGTCGTCGCCGACCGCGAACAGCGCGCTGCCGCCGTCGCGCTCGCCGTGGCCGGCCAGCAGCTTGAGCCACTTGTATTGCAGGTCATTGGTGTCCTGGAACTCGTCGACCAGGATGTGCTTGAAGCGCTGCTGGTAGTGCTCGCGCAGCGGCTGGTTACGGCTGAGCAGCTCATAGGTGCGCAGCAGCAGCTCGGCGAAATCGACCACGCCTTCGCGCTGGCACTGGTCGTCGTAGAGCTGGTAGAGCTCGCATTTCTTGCGCTCGTCGGCGTTGTAGGGTTCGATCTTGTTGGCGCGCAGGCCCTGGTCCTTGGCGCCGTTGATGAAGTACATCACCTCTTTCGGCGGAAACTTCTCGTCGTCGACGTTGTTGGCCTTGATCAGGCGCTTGATGGCCGACAGCTGGTCCTGGCTGTCGAGGATCTGAAAAGTCTGCGGCAGCGCGGCGTCGCGGTGATGGGTGCGCAGCAGGCGGTTGCACAGGCCGTGGAAGGTGCCGATCCACATGCCGCGTGTATTGATCGGCAACATCGCCGACAGGCGCGTCATCATTTCCTTGGCGGCCTTGTTGGTGAAGGTCACCGCCAGCAGGCCGGACGGCGACACCTGGCCGGTCTGGATCAGCCAGGCGATGCGGGTCGTCAGAACGCGGGTTTTGCCGGAGCCGGCGCCCGCCAGGATCAGGGCGCTTTGTGCCGGCAGGGTCACGGCGGCGAGTTGTTCGTCGTTGAGATTATGAAGAAGATTGTGCATCCCGTGATTATACCGGGGCGGGGGTCAAGTCTGACATTCGGACACGGGCTCTGCTGTAACGCATATTACAGCAGAGCCCGTGTCCGAATGTCAGACCCCAATTTTATGCGGACGGCGCGGGGACGGCTTTGCCGGCCTTGATGGCGTCCTTGATCAGCTCTTTCATGGTGCGCTCGGCTTCGCGGCTGGCCTTGGCCTGCTCTCGGCCGAGCTCGCCCATGGCCTGGCCCAGCTCGGCCATCGGCTTGCCGGCTTCGGACATCTGCTTGCTCAGCACTTGCATCGGCGCTTGCATGGATTGGATTTTTGCCAGTTGCGGCGCCAGTGCGCGCTGGGATTCCGCTATCTTGCTTTGCAACGGCACCATCTCCGCCTGTAACGCGGCCTGGCGTTCGTGGAAGCGGCGCAGCTTTTCCGGGGTCGGGTCGTCGCCCATTTCACGCGCAGCCTGCTCGATGCGGCGGCCCAGCGCTTCCTGCTGGCGCGTGATCCGTTCGATCAGGCGCTGCTGGCGGTCCATGTCCAGCTGGAAGCTGCCTTCGGTATCGCGGCCCAGTTTCTCCATCTGCCGGCCCAGCGCGTCCATGACTTTGCCTTGCGCATCCATTTTCTTGCCTTGCGCATCCATCTTTTCGCCGATGCGGTTGACCGCGACCCAGGCTTCGTCGGCCTTGGCGATGGCCGCCGGGTCCTGGATCAGGTAGGCCTTGTCGCCGTCGCGGAACCAGATGAAGTCGCCCTTGACGGCGCGCCGCGCATTCTCGATCTTGGACAGGTCCTGTCGCGTGGCCGAGACCGTCATCCCTTCCTTGTTGGCGTGTACCAGCGCATAGCCGGAACGCTGGCCGTCGCGGCTGGAGAAGCTGGCGCGCTCCAAGTGGTCGTTTTGCACCCAGGCTGGCGGCGCAGGGGGAGCGGGCGGTGCGGCAGGTGCTGCAGGTGCTGCCGGAGCGGCAAGTGCAGCTGGCGCGGCTGGCGCGGCCGGAGCGGCCGGCATCGCGGGAGCAGCCGCCAACACGCGCGGAGGCTTGGCCGGCTTGGCCGGCTTGGCCGGAGCGGCAGGCGCTGCCAGCTCGGCGACGGCTGCCGGCTCGGCAGGCTCAGCCGGCTCGGCGGGGGCCGCCGGAGCGGCCGGTTCCGGCGGCGCAGGCGGCTGTACCGGCTCTACTTCGGCGGCGTCGGCCATCTGGCTGACCTGGTCCATCTGCGCAGCGGCGGCGACGGCCGGCGGCGGCGGCGCGGCCTGGGCGTAAAACACCGCACCGGCCGCAAACAAACCCATCAGTGGTAGGGCCATTTTCCAGCTGACCGGTTCAACATCGGGACGCAGCAGGCGTTTGATACGAGACATGAGATTTCCTCCGTGAGCCGCGTGGGCTAGTTGTGTGGTGTCGAACTGAAACCGATCCAGTTCCGACAAGGCCTGCGCCAGCCTCTGGGGCTGGCCGAGCATGTCCACCGCGAGGTCGTCGGCGATTTGTTCGCGCTCGATCCGTATCCTGCGTGACAGCGCCCAAACACTAGGGTGATAGAACAGCACGATCTCAATCGCGCTTTGAATCAGGTTGACCAGGTAGTCGTGCCGCTTGATGTGCGCCAGCTCGTGCGCCAGCAGGGCTTCCAGCAGATCGGGCGGCATGCCGCTGACCAACGCCGTCGGCACCAACACGATGGGCCGCCAGCAGCCGGCCGTGATCGGACTGTCCAGTAGATCGGCCACGCCCAGCCGCACATGACGTTCGATGTCGAAGCGGCGCGCCAGCTCGGACAGGCGCCGCTGCCAGTAATGATTGACGGTGTATTCGCCGGCGCGGGTGCGCTCGGCCACCCACTTCAGGCCCAGCGCCAGGCGCAGCGACATCAGCGCCGCGCCGGCCAGCCACAGGCCGACCACCCACGGCAACTGGCGCCGCAGCACCGCTTCAAACGAGGAGAAGGCGCCGTCGCCCAGCAGGCCGGGCGCGGCGGCGGCGGCCTGGCCTGCTGCGTCCGCCACGCCGGCGCCCTGCCCGGCCAGCACGCTCAACAGGGTGAAGGAACCGGCGCCGTGGTCGGCATCGGCCAGCTGGGCCAGGATGCCGGCCAGCGGCAGCGCCGCGCACAACAACATGCCGGCGCAGGCCACGGCGTAGCGGGTCTGCGGACGGGCGCCGCGCAGCGCATGCATCGCCAGCGCGACGGCCCAGCCGATCAACAGGCCTTGCCAGATGAAGTGCAGCAGCGCCCAGCCGACGGCGGGCACCAGGGCGGCCAGGACGCCGTTCATGCGCGTCCTGCCTGCCGTGAAATCTTTTGATCGCGTATCGCTTCCATTCCGCACTCCCCAGTTGATGGATGTAGAATAAATTATCTAGATGACGATGTCTAGAACTTTTTTTCTACATGCATGCTAGCGGGTTTTAGTGGGCGCGTTTGGCGCTGATGGTGACGACTGGCATCTTGACGCCATCCACCACCACCATCTTGATCGAGCCGGCGTCGATGGCCGGGGTGGCGCGCACCTGGGCGCTGGCGTAGCCGGTGGCGCACAGGATGACTGCGCTGGCGACGAAGATGATTTCCATGTTTTTCAGTACGTTCATGATGTTTCTCCTTCAGTGGTGGGCCTTGCTTCCATGACTCCACTGTAGACAAACACGCCGCCGAACGCGCGCGGATTGCGACGGAATGCAGCTTGACCGGAGCCAGCTGCATTCCGCCGCGACAGGCGTCAATAGATCACGACGGAGCGGATCGATTCACCGCTTTTCATCAGATCGAAACCTTCGTTGATGCGTTCCAGCGGCAGGCGATGGGTGATCAGGTCGTCGATATTGAGCTTGCCTTCCATATACCAGTCGACGATCTTCGGCACGTCGGTGCGGCCGCGCGCGCCGCCGAAAGCGGAACCCTTCCACACCCGCCCCGTGACCAACTGGAACGGACGGGTGGAGATCTCCTGCCCCGCCGCCGCCACGCCGATGATGATGGACTGGCCCCAGCCCTTGTGGCAGCACTCCAGCGCCTGGCGCATGGTGGTGGTGTTGCCGATGCACTCGAAGCTGTAGTCGGCGCCGCCGTCGGTCAGCTGGACGATGGCGTCGACCACGTTCTCCACTTCCTTCGGATTGATGAAGTGGGTCATGCCGAACTTGCGCGCCATTTCCTGGCGCGCCGGGTTGATGTCGACCCCGATGATCTTGTCGGCACCCACCATCTTGGCCGCCTGGATCACGTTCAGGCCGATGCCGCCCAGGCCGAACACCACCACATTCGCGCCCGCCTCGACCTTGGCCGTGAACAGCACCGCGCCGACGCCGGTGGTGACGCCGCAACCGATGTAGCACACCTTGTCGAACGGCGCGTCTTCGCGGATCTTGGCCAGCGCGATCTCCGGCACCACGATGTAGTTGGAGAAGGTCGAGGTGCCCATGTAGTGGTAGATCGGCTTGCCGGCTATGGAGAAGCGGCTGGTGGCGTCCGGCATCAGGCCGCGGCCCTGGGTAGCCCGGATCGACTGGCACAGATTGGTCTTCTGCGACAGGCAGAACTTGCACTGGCGGCATTCCGGCGTGTACAGCGGGATGACGTGGTCGTCCTTCCTGAGCGACTTGACGCCGGGGCCGACGTCGACCACCACGCCGGCGCCCTCATGGCCGAGGATGGCCGGGAAGATGCCTTCCGGATCGGCGCCGGACAAGGTGTAGTAGTCGGTGTGGCAGATGCCGGTGGCCTTGATCTCGACCAGCACCTCGCCTTCGCGCGGGCCGCCCAGTTCCACTTCCTCGATCGTCAGCGGTTTGCCCGCCTGCCATGCAATAGCTGCTTTGGTTTTCATTGTTCGTCCTGTGGCTGCGTTGTTCGGGGCACCGGAACGGGGGGCCGTTCCGGTGGTCCGCCATGATAGCAAGCCGGGGACGATCTGTGGCGCGTGCGACTACTGCGGTTCGACCGGCATCGCCGAACCGATGCCCAGCAGGTCGGACACGGTGCGCCACAGCTGGCGCGGCGAGGTCCACGGCTTGGGCAGGAAGGCGCTGCCGGCCGTGTGGCGCTCGGGATGGCGCGCCGAATACACCAGCACGCGGGCGTCGCTCTGGAGCTGGTACAGCAGCGGCAGCAGGTTGGCGCCGTCGCCGTCGGGCAGGTCGGGGTCCATCACCACCAGCGCGAACTGCTGGTGTCGCAGCAGGTCCAGCGCATCGGCCAGGGTGGAGGCGTGGGTGACCCGGGTCTCCGGCACCAGCAGCGTGGACAGCACCAGCGCCGCGTCGAAGTCCTTGTCGATATGCAGCACACGGGGCGCTTCCGCGAAAATCGAAAAGCCGATCGCGGCGCCGCCGTCCTGCTCGCTGAACGGCCGATAGTTGTCCTGGGAATATTCGTTCGTCATAAGTGTCTCCGCACACAAAAACCAAGGGATCGCGGCGCCGGCAGCACGGGGCTGGCAGGACGACGCAGGGGTCGGCGGAGTTGGGCCGAAGGGATACGGACGGCCGCAGGGAACAGGCGGCTGGGGAGGCGGCAGGCGCAGGTTGGAGGACCCGCCGCACTACAAAGCGAGCAGGACAGGCCTGCTGCTCATAGACACAGTCTACATGATGAGTACCGCAAAGCAAGAAAATACCGCAAAAAAAACGCCGGCGTTTACTTTTTCAGACGCTGGTTGAAGGCCACGTGCAAGCTGTTCAAGGTTTCCTCGGCGGCCAGCAGCTGGTCGGCCACCTCGTTGACCTTGCGGCGGTTGGAGCGGGCATGGTCGCGCAGCACTTCGAAGGCGGTGTTGCGGTCGGTCTGGAACTTGCACATCAGCAGGCCGACGGCCAGGCTGGTCTCGCGGCCGGCGGCCAGCGCGGCGTTCAGATTGAGCTCGGTGCGGCGCAGCTGACGGATTTCGTCGGCACGCGCCAGGCCGGCGGCAAAGGCCGGCATCAGGTGTTTTTCGTCGACTGGCTTGACCAGGAAGCCGACCGCGCCATACGAGGCGGCCTGCTTGCCGGCGTCGGCGTCGCCGCGGCCGGACAGGAACATGAAGGGCACCGAGCTGGTGGCGTGCAATTGCTTGGCCAGCTCCAGCCCGTTCATGCCGGGCATGTGGATGTCGAGCAGGGCCAGGTCCGGTTCGCGCTGGGCGATCTGCTCCAGCGCCTGTTCGGCCGACGAGGCCTTGAGGATGTCGTAGCCGGCGTGGCCCAGCACCTCGCCCAGGAAATCGAGCAGCAGTGGGTCATCGTCGACGATCAGAATCAGACGCTTCGGGCTGGAAGGGACATTCATGTGGCGGCAACCTTAGGCTTAAGCTAACCCGCCAATTATAAGGCGGAAAACCGCCCGTCATGCCAGCCTTTTATCGGCCCGTATTTTTGTCGGCGTAAAGCCGCAGGAACGCGGCCACGGCGGCGGCCACATCGTCGGCCTGGTAGACGCTGCTGATGGCCGCCACCATGGAGGCGCCGCGCGCGGCCAGCGGCGCGGCGTTGTCCGGCGTCATGCCGCCGATCACCACGGTCGGCACCGCGATCACCGCGCGCGCCTGGTCGAGGATCTCCATCTTGGTAGTGACTGCGTATTGCTTCACGCGCGACGGGTAGAAGCCGCCGAAGGCCACGTAGCTGGCGCCGGCCGCCTGCGCCGCCAGCGCGCGCGGCAGGTCGCCATAGCAGGAGGCGCCGATGATCTTGTCCGCCCCCAGCCGGGCGCGCACCTGCGCCACGTCGGCATCGGTGCCGCCGAGGTGGACGCCGTCGGCGCCGAGCTGCTCGCACAGCTCGACGTAATCATTGACGATGAAGGGCACGCCGTAGCGCCGGCACAACGCCAGCAAGGCGCCGGCTTGATCCAGCCGCTGTTGCGGGCCGGCTTCCTTGTGGCGGTACTGCAGCATCGCCACGCCCGGCCGCGCGCCTTGGGCGGCGGCCAGCGCCTGTTCGCTCAGCGCCAGCATCCGGCTGGTGTCGTCCCAGTTGGGGGTAACCAAATAAAGTCCTTGCATGGTGTGCTCTCAAATCAAAGGTAGGCGCTGCGGGATGCGCTGTCCGGCGGCCACCGTGTAGGCGCCGCGCAGCGCGCGATAGCAATACTGTTGCGCCAGTTCCAGCGCGCGTTCCATCGACATGCCCAATGCCAGCTGACCGGCGATGGCCGACGCCAGCGTGCAGCCGCTGCCGTGGAATTCGCCGGCCAGGCGCGGCCAGTTCCAGTGGCGCGCCTCTTGCGGCGGCTCGCTGTCGGACAGGCGTGGCGCCGGCGTGGCGCCGGGGCCGAACCAGCGGTTGACCACTTCGTCGCCACCATCATGGCCGCCGGTGATCAGCACATGGCGGCAGCCGCGCGCGCGCAAGGCCTGCGCCTGCGCGGACGGCTCGGCGGCGCCGGTCAGCGCCAGCGCTTCCGGGCCGTTGGGGGTGATCACCGTCACCAGCGGCAGCAGCGGCGCCAGCGCGTGCACCGCGTCGTCGCGCGACAGCAGGTCGCCGTGGCCGCTGGCCAGCACCGGGTCCAGCACCACCGGCAGCTCCGGCTGGCGCGCGCGCAGGCGGGCGATGATCTCGGCGATCGCCAGCGCGTTGGCGGCGCTGCCGGGGATGCCGATCTTCACCGCGCGCACCGTCACCTTGTCGACCAGCGCCCGCGCCTGGCGCAGCACCATGGCGCCGTCGACCGGCTGCACGCCGTAGACGCGGTCGTTGTCCTGCACCGTCAGCGCGGTGGCCACGGTGAGCGCGTGCGCGCCCTGCCCGGCCACCGCCTGCAGGTCGGCGGCGATGCCGGCGCCGCCGGACGGATCGAGTCCGGCGAACACCAGCACGCACGGCCGCGCCACCAGTTGCGCCATCAGCTGCGCCGCCACTTGCGAGGACAGACGCTCGCTCATGCCAGCCGGCCCGCCATCGGCGACGACGGCGAGGCGGCGAACTTGCGGGCGATGCGGCCGGCCAGGTAAGCCTCGCGGCCGGCCTGCACGGCCAGCTTCATGGCGCGCGCCATGCGCACCGGATCGCGCGCGCCGGCGATGGCCGTGTTCATCAGCACGCCGTCGCAGCCCAGCTCCATGGCGATGGCGGCGTCCGAGGCCGTGCCGACGCCGGCGTCGACCAGCACCGGCACCTTGGCCTGCTCGATGATCAGCGACAGGTTCCACGGGTTGAGGATGCCCATGCCCGAGCCGATCAGCGAGGCCAGCGGCATCACCGCCACGCAGCCGATGTCCTCCAGCAGCTTGGCCTGGATCGGATCGTCGCTGCAGTAGACCATGACGTCGAAGCCGTCCCTGACCAGCGCCTCGGCGGCGATCAGGGTTTCCGGCATGTGGGGGAACAGCGTCTTCTCGTCGCCCAGCACTTCCAGCTTGACCAGCTTGTGGCCGTTGAGCAGTTCACGCGCCATTTGCAGCGTGTAGACCGCGTCCTTGGCGGTGTAGCAGCCGGCCGTGTTGGGCAGGATGGTGTACTGCGACGGCGGCAACACGTCCAGCAGGCTGGGCGCCTTCGGGTCCTGGCCGATGTTGACGCGGCGGATCGCCACGGTGATGATTTCCGCTTCGGCGGCGTCGGTCGCCTCGCGGGTTTGCGGCAGGTCCTTGTACTTGCCGCTGCCGACCAGCAGCCGCGATTTGTAGCGCTTGCCTGCGATGGTGAGCACGTCTTGATTGTCCATGATGCTTCCTTATCCCATTAAAATTAGCCGCCGCCGATGGCGCGCACGATGTCGACCTGGTCCTGCGGCTGCAGCTCGCGCTGCGGCCACTGCTGGCGCGGCACCACGGCGCGGTTGACCGCCAGCGCCAGCGCCTGCCCGCTCAGCGACAGCGCATCGATCAACTGAGCTAGCGTCTGCCGCGACGGCACCTGGTGGGGGGCGCCGTTCAATTCGATGTCGATCATGCCGGCCTCACAGCTTGCGATACAGCTCGGCGCCGTTCTTGATGAACTCCACCGCCTTGACCTGCATGCCCTGCTGCAGCGCCGCGCCGTCCGACACGCCGTTGGCCTTGGCGTATTCGCGCACTTCCTGGGTGATCTTCATCGAGCAGAAATGCGGGCCGCACATCGAACAGAAGTGCGCCACCTTGGCCGAATCCTTGGGCAGGGTCTCGTCGTGGAATTCGCGCGCCTTGTCCGGATCGAGGCCGATGTTGAACTGGTCGTCCCAGCGGAATTCGAAGCGCGCCTTCGACAGCGCGTTGTCGCGGATCTGCGCGCCCGGATGGCCCTTGGCCAGGTCGGCCGCGTGGGCGGCGATCTTGTAGGTGATGATGCCGTCCTTGACGTCGTTCTTGTCGGGCAGGCCCAGATGCTCCTTGGGCGTGACGTAGCACAGCATGGCGGTGCCGTACCAGCCGATCTGCGCGGCGCCGATGCCGGAGGTGATGTGGTCGTAGCCGGGCGCGATGTCGGTGGTCAACGGGCCCAAGGTGTAGAACGGCGCTTCGTGGCACTGTTCCAGTTGCAGGTCCATGTTTTCCTTGATCAGCTGCATCGGCACGTGGCCCGGGCCTTCGATCATCACCTGCACGTCGTGCTTCCAGGCGATCTGGGTCAGCTCGCCCAGCGTCTTCAGCTCGCCCAGCTGGGCTTCGTCGTTGGCGTCGTAGATCGAGCCGGGACGCAAGCCGTCGCCCAAGGAGAACGAGACGTCGTAGGCCTTCATGATTGCGCAGATCTCTTCGAAGTGCGTGTACAGGAACGATTCCTTATGGTGCGCCAGGCACCACTTGGCCATGATCGAGCCGCCGCGCGAAACGATGCCGGTCAGGCGCTTGGCCGTCATCGGCACGTAGCGCAGCAGCACGCCGGCGTGGATGGTGAAGTAGTCGACGCCCTGCTCGGCCTGCTCGATCAGCGTGTCGCGGAAGATCTCCCAGGTCAGGTCCTCGGCCTTGCCGTTGACCTTCTCCAGCGCCTGGTAGATCGGCACGGTGCCGATCGGGACCGGGCTGTTGCGGATGATCCATTCGCGGGTTTCGTGGATGTGCTTGCCGGTCGACAGGTCCATGACGTTGTCGCCGCCCCAGCGGATGGCCCAGGTCATCTTCTCGACTTCCTCGCCGATCGACGAGGTGACGGCGGAGTTGCCGATGTTGGCGTTAATTTTGACCAGGAAATTGCGGCCGATGATCATCGGTTCGATTTCCGGGTGGTTGATGTTGGCCGGGATGATGGCGCGACCACGGGCGATTTCCTCGCGCACGAATTCGGGCGTGATGGTGGCCGGGATGCTGGCGCCGAACGACTGGCCAGGATGCTGGCGGCCCATCAGGTCGGCCAGGCGCTGGCCCATCGGGCCGGAGTTCTTCAGGTCTTCCATGTACTCCTGGCGGCGCAGGTTCTCGCGGATGGCGACGAACTCCATCTCGGGCGTGACGATGCCCTGGCGCGCGTAGTGCATCTGCGTGACGTTCTTGCCAGCCTGGGCGCGGCGCGGCTTGCGGTGCAGGTTGAAGCGCAGCTCGGCCAGCGCCGGGTCCGCCAGGCGGGCCTGGCCGTATTCGGAGGTCGGACCGTCCAGCTCCTCGGTGTCGTCGCGCTCCAGTATCCACGGCAGGCGCGGCGTCGCGGCCAGGCCGGAGCGGATGTCGATCACCGCGTCCGGGTCGGTGTACGGGCCGGAGGTGTCGTAGACGTAGATAGCCGGATTGGCTTCGAAGCCAAAGGACGCCGGCGTGTCGGACTGGGTGATTTGGCGCATCGGCACGCGGATGTCGGGACGGCTGCCTTCGACGTAGACTTTGCGGGAATTCGGTAAGGGCTTGATGGCTGCCTCGTCCACCGTGGCGGTGGCGGAGAGGAATTTAAGGTTGGCGTTCATTTGGCTCCTTGGTTAGCTACAGGAGCCAGCAAAGGAGGTTGGACGGCGCCGGTCCACAGGGTGTGGCGGCATTGTCCTAAGCTTCCCTTCGCTGGCATTATCCAGATCAGGTTCGGAGGGTATTTCTCACCCGCGCATCGCAATGATGCGCAGGACCCCTAGCGTGTGCCGCCTTGCGGCAGCGGGCTGATTATACGCCGCGCCGCGCCGCGCGGACAATGTCCGCGCAAAAAAAACCGCCATACCCGATATAAAGCCACGCGGGCTAGCCGGATGCGGGCGGGGCGCCGCGCGCCAAGCGCGGCACGGCGTAGAGCAACAACGCCAGCGCCGCCAGCGGCATGCCCACTTCCAGCTGATAACCCGGCAGGAAATGCGCGCGCCACAACAGCCAGGCCAAGGCGGCCGCGCTGCCCAGACACAGCAAGGGCTCGGCCCGCGCCGCGCGGACGCCCGCCGCAGGCGCCGCCGCCACGGCCAGTTGCAGCACGGCCGGCCAGAAGAACACGAGCAAGCCGGCCAGGCTGTAGGGATCGCCCCAGGAAAACGCCTCGTAAGGGCTAAATTCCAGCCGCCCGGGCAGCGTCGGAGGCGCCGGCGATCCGGTGGGCGGCGCAACGGCGGCCGGGGCCGGGGCCCGGACCGTCGCCAGCGCCGCGGCGGCCGGCGCGGACGCCGCACGCGCCACGCCGGGCGGCTTGCCCTGCGTGCTGCAGCTATACAGCGGCAGGAAGAAACAAGCTGCCAGGATCAACGCGGCCAGGCGTTTCAAGCCCGCCAGCGAACGGGGCGCGACGACGAAGTTCATGATATTCCCCTCGCGCTCAGTCGGACGATTTGACGCCGGAAACGCAGCAGTCGTTATTGCTCGCTTGTGGCACCGTGCGTTTCAACCAGCAGCGCGAGACCCGTCCCTGCACGCCCGGCCTGACCCAGCTGAAACTGCGGCACTGGGCATCCTGTTCGCAGCGCGCGGCGCAGCTGCCGGCGTCACCGCCGCCGGGCTCGCTCCAGGCATCGTTGTAGTCGCCGCCGTAACGGTTAACCCCGGACTGCAAGTTCTGGATCGAGCCGCCGCCACCACCACCGCCCGGCCCCCCATCCGTACCCACGCCCCCGCCATGACAGCGCCCCAGCTTGACCACCTTGTCCGGCATATCGTCAAAGAAGGGGCTGAACAGACGCTGAAACTGGTCGGCGTCGTGATGATTGGCGGCGACGCGCACCCGCACGTACTCGGGCTGGCGATCATAGCGCGCCGGGCTGGGCGAGATCACGTACTGGATATTGCAGGGATCACTCCACGGCAGGTTGGGATTCATGCGGTTGGCCCACACCCCCCACGGTTCGGCACCTTGGGCGGCGCACAGGCAAGGCAGCACCAGCAGCGCGGCCAACATCGATAGCGGCTTTTTCATCACAGTCTCCGGGCATGGTGGGTGGGTTAGGGATGCAGCAGGCTGACGGTGGTTTCCGTGATGTCGACGCCATGCCGGAAATTGTAATAAATGTCCGAGCATTCGCCCGGCAGCGGCCGGCCGTTGCGGTCGCCGCACCAGCGGATTTCCGCCACCCAGTTGGCGCCGAATTTGAGGGCGGCGGTGCGCGGGCCGTTGATCGTGTGCAGGGCCTGGCTGGTGGCCCAGTACACCGCGGTCTTGCCGGCCGGGTCGGGGCCGTCGCGGAACGAGATCAAGCCCTGGTACAACGAGACGGGCTCGACCGCTTGAACCATGGGCGCGGCGCTGGCGGCCACGAACAGACACAGGGCAAGTTGCAGTTTCATGCTGGACTCCTTTGGGTGGGTGCTTCGACGGGGGATGCCTGCTTAACGCCCACAATTTCTTATCAGTTGACAATAATCAGTGCCATTGAGAAATACTATGAAGAGGCCGGTCAGGCGCGTCACCGCACCGGCGCCAGGCCGTCGGCGAAGTCGCCGGCCTCCATGTAACGAGGTGGAATGACGAACCGTCCGTCGCGGTCGAGATAGCCCCACAGCACGCCGCAGCGGGCGGCCGCCAGGCCATCGGCGTAGGGACGCACGGCGCTGACGCGCTGCCCGCCGCCGCAGGTGACGGAAGCGGCGGCGCCCCCGGGGGATACGGCCGACGCGCTGGACGCGGACGGCGGCGCCGGCGGCCCGCCGGACGGCGGCGCCACCACGCGCTGGCCGAGCCGGTCGATCTGCTGCCAGCCGCCGTCGACGCGCACCATCGCCTGCCCCGCCGCAAACGGCGTGGCTCGCTCGAAGCGGCGCGGCAGTTTCAACCGTCCCTGCCGATCGACATAACCCCAGCGCGCCACCTGCAAGGTGCGCAGCAGGTCCGCCGCCAGCACGGCGCGCGTGCCCTTCCCGCCCTTTGCCGTGGCGCGCAGCGTACGCTCGAAGCGGTCATGGTCCATCCAGTCTAGCGCGTCGGTCAACGGCAGCGTGGCGAGCTTGATGTCGGTGGCGCCGAGCCGGCGGCCCAGTTGCCGCCATGCGGCCAGCAAGGCCTCGTAATGCGCTTCGAACTCGCCGTGCGGCGCCGCTGGCACGTCCGGCGCCGCCTGCCGCCACTCCGGCAGACAGGCGCCGCACCAGCCCTGGATCAAGCGCATCAACGCCAGGCCGTCAGCGCGCTGGTCCAACGCCGCCAGGCGGCCGCCGTCCGTCACCTGCCACGGCAGCATGAAGGCGCAGCGACTGTCCGAGCGCAGCCTCAGCGGCGGCTGGTCCGCGATCCAGATGCGCAACTCGACCGCCAGATACAGCGGCGTCTGCGCGGCGCCGGCCGAATCGGCATCGCAGCGCCGCACGCCGAACGCAGGCTGCGCGCCGCCGACCAGCCCGGCCAGCACGGCGCCTGGCTCGGACGGCAACACGACGGCGTCGGCCGCGCGCCGTAGAAAATAGACTTGCTCGGTTTCCGCGGCGCTGGCGCTGTCCTGCCGCGTCACGGTCAATTGCAGCGCTTCGATCGCTTCGGGCCGCACCGAAAACCCCGGTTGCGCGCCGGCCGGCGCGCACCAGCACAGCGCGCACAAGCAGCCGAACGAGAAGAGGCGCACGGCGAACAGGCCGGGACTAGCGCGACGGCGCAGTCTGGTAAATGGTCGCCGCCCAGGGGCCGGCCGGCTTGCCGGCGCAGGCATAAGTGCCCTCGGCGCTGCCGACGCGGATGGTGCCGGTATAGGTGCAGCCGCCGGCCGCCGAGCCGCCGGCGCGGACGATCTGGACCTGGTTGCCGACGATGGAAATAACGATGCTCGGTTCCTGCAACTGCTGGCCGTTGGGATTGCGGAAAGTGCCGCTGAAATTGGGACCGGATTGCTGCACCCAATCCCAGGTCCAGCCGCAACACTCGCCACCGTGCCAGTGATGTCCGCGCAGCGCTTCCACCGCGGTGGGCAAGTTCTCCTGGGCCCGGGCGACGCCCGCCAAGCTTGCCGCCAGCACTGCCGCCGCTACTGCGCATACCATAGTCGATCGGGTCATCTTCGCCTCCGAGGTGATATCAACCGGATAGCCGCGCCGCGCGGCCTGCCTGTATCCCAGTCTAGTGCCGGCGCCGGCGCGACGCAACGGCGCGCTGCATCGATGGCCGCGGCCAGCCTGGCGCCCGGCGGAAACCGGCCACGCTGTCGCCCTGGCACAACGGCCGGCGGATAGCGGATCGCTAGCAAGCTCGCCGCTGCCCGCCATGACACGAGCTGGTGTGTAACAAATGTAAAAGCCGCGCACTATGTGCGGCATCCAACATAGAAGTTTCCAAACAGAACGCACAATATCCCCACAGCGACACCCACGTCGCCACAACAAGCGCCGCAGGCGCGACTCTCGGGAGATTGACCATGAAACCAGCACACCCATCCCTCTACCTGGCCGCCGTGGCGGCCTTCACCGCGGCCGGCCTGAGCGCCTGTGGCGGCGGTGGCGGCGGCAGCGGCGACAGCACGCCGGTCAGCACCCTGGGCACGTTGTCGGTGTCGATGACGGACGCGCCGTCGTGCGGTTTCGACGCCGTCAACGTCACCGTCAGCAAGGTGCGCGTCCACCAGAGCAGCACCGCCAGCGACACCGACGCCGGCTGGACCGACATCACGCTGGCCCCGGCCCGCAAGATCAACCTGCTCAACCTGACCAACGGCGCGCTGGAGGCGCTGGGACAAACCTCGCTGGGCGCCGGCCATTACACGCAGCTGCGGCTGGTGCTCGACCCCAACACCGGCGCCGGCCTGGCCAACTCCGTGGTCGTCAGCGGCGGCAGCGCCGAAGTCTCGCTGGACACCCCGAGCGCGGTGCAGAGCGGCATCAAGCTGGTGAACGCCTTCGACGTCGCCGCCGGCCAGCGGGTCGACCTGGTGCTGGACTTCGACGCCTGCAAATCCATCGTCACCAAGGGCAACGGCAAGTACGCGCTGAAGCCGGTGGTGAAGGTGATCCCGACCACGCTGAACGGCATCGGCGGCTTTGTCTCGACCGCGCTGCTGGGCAAGCACGTGATGGTGTCGGCGCAGCAGAACGGCGCCATCGTCAGCGCCACCGCGCCCAACGCCACCACCGGCGAATTCGCGCTGACCCGCCTGCCGCTGGGCAACTACGACGTGGTGGTCACGGCCGACAGCAGCGCCGCCGCCGTGGTCGGCGCGGTGCCGGTCACCAGCACCTCGGCCATGGTCGCCGTCAGCACCGCCGCCGCGCCGATCGCGCTGCCGGCCGGCGTCACCGGCAGCATCGCCGGCGCCGTCACGTTGACGCCGGCCAGCAGCACCGCCACCGCCTATGTCGCGGCCAAGCAGAGCTTCGTGGCCGGGCCGACGGTGACCATCAAGTACCAGGGCGCCGACCTGGCCAGCGGCAGCTACACACTGGCCGGCCTGCCGGTCGGCGCGCCGCAGTACGCGGTGTACAGCGCCACGCTGCCGCTGCAATTCGCCAACGCCGCCACGGTGCTGCCGGGTGCTGGCAAATACATGGTCGAGGCCAGCGCCGAGGGCTACACCACGGCCAGCCTGCCGCTGGTCGATATCTCGCTGCTCAACCAGAGCAACGTCAACTTCAACCTGAAGCCGTAAGCGCGCCATGCCGGCTTGCCCTGCTACTTGAAGGGCAAGCCCAGCAGCCTGCCCCACTGGCGGTCGCCGGGATACCGCGCGCGGTCGTCGACGCCGAGCTGGCGCGGCGCGGCGGCCGGCAGGCGGTAGCTGCCGAACAGCTGGTCCCAGACCGAGACGGTGGCGCCGTAGTTCCCCGCCTCGTCGCGGTCCGCGCTGTGGTGGAAACGATGCAGCTCGGTGCCGACCAGCAAGCGGTTGAACCATCCGGCCCTGGCATCGACATTGAAGTGCGATACCAGGCCCTGAAAACCGCCGAACACCGACGCGGCGAACACGGCCGCCGGCGAGAAGCCGAACAGGATGGCCGGCAGCATCAACAGCACGCGCACGTAGGCGCTGTTGATCGGATGTCCCACCACATGCATGAACACATAGACCTCGCCGGGCAGGTGGTGGATCGCGTGGGTCTTCCACAACCAGCGCGCCAGCGGGCCGCGTCCCTCGTGGCTGTAGCGGTGCACCCAGTACCACAGGAAGTCCGACAGCAGCACCGCGCACACCGCTTCGGCTTGCCAGGGCAGCGTGCTGTGATGCAGCGGCAGTCCGGCATGACGGCCGGCCAGCCAGGTCACGGCGTAGGTGGTGGCGGCGATGGTCGCGCCGTTGACGACCAGCATCGGCAGGTCGCGCGTGAGAAACGAGGACCTGGTCATATTCCATTCGCGGCGCATCGGCAGGATGCGTTCGAGCACCACCATGGTCGCGATCATGGCCAGCAGATAGGCCGGATAAGCCTGGCCGAGCGGACCGAGCCGGCCACCGACCGAGGCGTGGATGAAGGCCAGCGTGGCGGCCAGCGCGAGCGGGTAGAACAGGTAGCGCGGCCAGCGCGCGGCAACACGGGAATCGGACATGGACTACACTCCTGAAGTGGACAGGTGTCCATGATCGTCCCCGGCCGCCGTTGGCGACAGCGCGAGTGCCGGGGCGATGTCCGTTAGCAGACATCCATCCGATTTATGTCCAGGAACGCCATGACCGACAGCAAACCAGAACCGGACCGCCGCGTCCTCAAGACCAAGGCCGCGCTGCGCGATGCGATGCTGGCCCTGATGGCGCCGCGCGGCTGGGACCAGATGACCATCCAGGAGATTTGCGAGCGCGCCAACGTCGGCCGCTCGACCTTTTACATGCACTACCAGAGCAAGGACGATCTGCTGTCGGAAGGGCTGAACGACCTGCGCGACATGATCGCGGCGCAGACGGCGCAAGCGCGGCACGCCGGCTGCCACTTCCTGCCCGGCCTGCTGGACCACATGGCGCAGCAGCGCGACGTGTTCCGCGCCGCCATCGGCCGCCGCGGTGGCCACGGCGTCGCGCGCCGCTTCAGGCAGATGGTGTTGCAGCTGGTGGAAATCGAACTGGAACGGCGGCGGCACCCTGCGGCTGCGCGTCCGTGGGTGGCGCGCTTCGTGGCCGGCGGCATCGTCGAGGCGATGACGTGGTGGGTGGACGCGGCCGAGCCACCGCCGATCGCCGCCATGCAGCGCGAGCTCGACGCGCTGGCCCAGGCCGCGCTGGGCGGCAGCGTCCCCAGCTTAGACCCCTCTGCGCTACGGCAAACCGAGCTTCCGGAAAATCGGTTCTGATAAGGTAAATCCAAGCGCTGTGCTGAGCTTGACCTACCCAATCGAGAGCAATACCATGAATACTGCGGAAAAGCTGTTTACCGCCATGACTGCGCATCCTCAGAACTGGCATTTGCGCGACCTGCAAACTGTAGCCAAGCGGCACGGCATCTGCTGGAGACAAACGGGCAGTCACTGCACATTTAGCCGACCGGACGGTACTACCCTTCCCGTTCCGGCACATCGAACCATTAAGCCTGTTTATGTGCGCCAGTTTGTGGCGTTTGTGAAAGGGAACTCGTTATGAACAACCTGGATGATTACCCTTATGAAATCCGGCCACTGACGCCGGACGAAGGCGGAGGTTTTCTGATCAGCTATCCAGATTTTTCAATCTGCATTTCCGATGGCGAAACGGTCGAGGAGGCAATCGTCAACGGACGCGATGCGTTAATCGCGACCATTACCGCTCTGCAACTCGAGAACCTGCCCGTTCCGGCCCCACACAGCCGGAAGAACCGGAAGGCCGGTTAAGGCCGGCGGAGTTAGTCCTTGAACGTCGGCGGCCGCTTGCTCATGCCAGACATCATGGCTTCCTGCAGGTCGGCCGACATCAGCATGGCCGCGTTCCAGGTGGCGTTGTAGTTGAGGCCGTCCGCCACCGAGTGGTCGCGCGCGTAGGTGATCATCTCCTTCACGCCGCGGATCGCCAGCGGCGCCTTGGCCGCGATGTCGGCGGCGATCGCGCGCACGCCGGCGCTCAGCGCCTCCGGCGTGTCGAATACGCGGTTGACCAGGCGGATTTCCTTGGCTTCGGCGGCGTCGACCTTGCGCGCCGTATAGGCCAGCTCGCGCGCCATGCCGTCGCCGATCAGCTTGGGCAGGCGCTGCAGGGTGCCGACGTCGGCGGTCATGCCGATGTCGATTTCCTTGATGGTGAACCAGGCGTCGGCCGAGCAGTAGCGCATGTCGGCGCAGCAGATCAGGTCGATGCCGCCGCCGACGCAGGCGCCGTGCACGGCCGCCAGCACCGGCTTGCGGCAGCGCTCCAGGCTGGTCAGCGTGTCCTGCAGGTCGAGGATCACGCGGCGCAGGTTCTCGCGCGTGCGGCCGTCGCAGTCGTCGCGGATCTGCGGGCCCAGGCCCATCATCATCTGCAGGTCGATGCCGGCGGTGAAGGCCTTGCCCTCGCCTTCCAGCACCGCCACGCGGATTTCGGGCGTGGCGTCGATGTGCTGGAAAGCGCTGCGGATGTCGTGCCACATCGCCAGGTTCATGGCGTTCAATTTCTCTGGACGGTTCAGACGCACGGTGGCGATATGGTCGGCAACGCCGAGGGTCAAGGTTTCAAAGCTGGGCATCCGGGTCTCCTGTTGTGTATTGCTCAAGAATACTTCAGAAGGGGCGGCCGCAACAAGCCGGCCGCCCCTTCGCCGTTTATTGCGGCGGGTAGGTCACGGTCAGCGTGTAGCTGGACGCCGCGTAGCCGTTGAGCAGCACGTAGGCGTTGCCGTTGGCGGCGTAGGACACGCTGCAGCTTTCGGTGCTGGTCGGGCCGTCGGACTTGCAGTCGTAGCTGGTGGTGCTGGCCGCGCCGGCCTTGCGCACATACAGGTCGGTGTCGCCGCTGCCGCTGAGCGTGGCCTTGAAGCTGCCGTTGGCCGCCACCGCATACGGACCGTAGGCGCGGGTCTGGCCGCGGGTCAGCGTGCCGGTGACGGTTTCGGTGTGGTCGGCCGGCGGCGTCACGCCGGCGCCGTCGCTGCCCAGCTCGACCGCGTAGGCCAGCGCCATGCGCGCGAACTTGAGCGCGTGCTCGGCCTGGCTGCCGGTGTTGGCGTAGGTGTCATTAGCGGTGTGGATGTAGGGATCGTCTTCGCCCATGGCCGCCTCGAACGGCATCGACGACCAGTAGCCGGCCGAGGTCCACGACGCGTGGTCGGAACAGGCGTAGCCGCACTGGTCGTAGCCGATCTTCAGGGTCGGCAGGTAGGTCGTGATCAGGTTGGCGACGAAGGTGTTCTGCGCGCTGTCGGTGTAGTCGGTGAACAGGTAGATGTCGTCGGCCGAGCCCTGGTAGTTGGTCATGTCGAGCTGCATCACGCCGACCACGTTGACGTTGTTGGCCTTGTGGTTCTGGGCGATGTCCTGCGAGCCGCGCAGACCCACTTCCTCGGCGGCGTAGCCGATCATCTTGATGGTGCGGCGCGGCTTGTAGCCGCTGGCGATCATCACCCGCAGCACCTCGGTCATGCTGGCGATGCCGGAGGCGTCGTCGTCGGCGCCGGGGGCCCTGGTGGTCTCGCTGGTGCCGGACTGGTTGATCGAGTCGAGGTGGCCGCCCAGCACCACCACTTCGTTCGGGTTGTCGCTGCCGGTGATGGTCAGGATCACCGACTTCTGCGGCCACGAGGCGTGCGTGTACTGGGTCACGGCGATGTCGCTGCGGCCTGCCGCCATCGTGCTCCAGCGCTGCTTGAGCCAGTTCGACGCGTTGACGCCGTTGTTGGTGGTGTAGTAGCGGTTGGCGTAGGACGACATGTCGACGATGGTCTGGCCGATATTGCTGGCCTGCATCTGCGTCAGCATCGGGTTGACCACGCTTTGCTGGTCGATCACGTAAGACGGCCGCGCGGCCGCCAGCTGCGCGGTCCGGGCCTGGCCCTGGGTCTTGGCCGGGGTCAGCGCGGCGATGCCGGCCGCCTCGCTGGCGTGGAACATGAAGCCGCCGCAGCGGCGCAGCTTGCGGTGGACGGCGGCCGACAGCGCCAGCATCTGCTGCTCGTCGACTTCGACCAGGTGCAGTTTCTCCCGGCCGGCCGAGGCCGCGAAGCTGGCCCGGCTTTCGCGCGCCTGCACCTGGGGCGCGACTTTCTGCAATTGCGCATAGGCGGCGTCGCCGACGCTGATCCAGACCTTGTCGGACTGTGCCAGCGCGGAAGCCGAGGCGCCGGCGAATAAGCCGGCGATCAGCACAGCAATGATGCGAGTTGTCATTTCCGCCTCCATGTCTAAAAAACATTATTGGGACAGTCAACGGTATGCTGTTCGCGGGGGCGAGTCAAAAAACTTGCGTAATTCGACATCCGGACGGGAAATGTCCAGAGTTTAACAAGCCGCTAATGTGGGCGTGGCTTGCCGCGTCATCTATAATGTTCGTTTCTCCAAACGCTTTTTATAAAATAAGTCTGCCAAATCATGGAATTAGCCAAGTCTTTCGAGCCTGCCGACATTGAACAATTCTGGCGTACCGAGTGGGAACAGCGCGGTTACTACACCGCCACCCTCGACGCCGGCAAACCTTCTTTCAGCACCCAGCTGCCGCCGCCGAACGTGACCGGCACCCTGCACATGGGCCATGCCTTCAACCAGACCATCATGGACGGCCTGACCCGCTACCATCGCATGCTGGGGCATAACACCGCCTGGATTCCGGGCACCGACCACGCCGGCATCGCCACCCAGATCGTGGTGGAGCGCCAGCTGGACGCGCAGAAAATCTCGCGCCACGACCTCGGCCGCGAAGCGTTCGTCAAGAAAGTCTGGGAGTGGAAAGAGAAATCCGGCTCCACCATCACCGGCCAGATGCGCCGCCTGGGCACCTCGCCGGACTGGCAGCGCGAATACTTCACGATGGACGAGCCGCGCTCGAAAGTGGTCACCGACGTCTTCGTGCGCCTGCACGAGCAGGGCCTGATCTACCGCGGCAAGCGCCTGGTCAACTGGGATCCGGTGCTGGGCACCGCCGTCTCCGACCTGGAAGTGGTGTCGGAAGAGGAAGATGGTTCGATGTGGTACATCAAGTACCTGCTGGCCGATGGCAGCGGCTCGCTGACCGTCGCCACCACCCGTCCTGAAACCATGCTGGGCGACGTCGCTGTGGCGGTGGATCCGACCGACGAGCGCTACCTGCCGCTGGTCGGCAAGATGCTCAAGCTGCCGCTGACGGAGCGCGAAATCCCGATCATCGCCGACGAATACGTCGACAAGGAATTCGGCACCGGCTGCGTCAAGATCACCCCTGCGCACGACCTGAACGACTACGCGGTCGGCCAGCGCCACAAGCTGCCGATGCTGACCATCATGACCTTGGAAGCCAAGATCAACGACGAGGCGCCGGAAGCCTACCGCGGCATGGACCGTTTCGTGGCGCGCAAGCAGATCGTCGCCGACCTCGACGCGCTGGGCCTGCTGGAACAAGTCAAGCCGCACAAACTGATGGTGCCGCGCGGCGACCGCACCGGCGTCATCATCGAGCCGATGCTGACCGACCAGTGGTTCGTCGCCATGAGCAAGCCGGCGCCGGAAGGCACTTTCTTCCCGGGCAAATCGATCGCCGAAACCGCGCTGGACAAGGTCGCCAGCGGCGAGATCAAGTTCGTGCCGGAAAACTGGAGCACCACCTACAACCAGTGGCTCAACAACATCCAGGACTGGTGCATCTCGCGCCAGCTGTGGTGGGGCCACCAGATCCCGGCCTGGTACGACGACGCCGGCAACATCTTCGTCGCCAAGACCGAAGCCGAAGCGATCGCGCAGGCGGCCGCCAAGGGCAGCACCGGCCCGCTGCGCCGCGACAACGACGTGCTCGACACGTGGTTCTCGTCCGCGCTGGTGCCGTTCTCCACGCTGGGCTGGCCGGAGGAAACGCCCGACATGAAGGCCTTCCTGCCGTCGTCGGTGCTGGTGACCGGTTTCGACATCATCTTCTTCTGGGTGGCGCGCATGGTCATGATGACCGCGCACTTCACCGGCAAAGTGCCGTTCAAGACGGTGTACGTGCACGGCCTGGTGCGCGATTCGACCGGCCAGAAGATGTCCAAGTCCAAGGGCAACACGCTGGACCCGATCGACCTGATCGACGGCATCGGCATCGATGCGCTGGTGGAAAAACGCACCACCGGCCTGATGAACCCGAAAGCGGCCGAGAAGATCGCCAAGGCCACCCGCAAGGAATTCCCTGAAGGGATCGCCGCATACGGCACCGATGCGGTGCGCTTCACGATGGCGTCCTACGCCTCGCTGGGCCGCAACATCAACTTCGACCTGGGCCGCGCCGAAGGCTATCGCAACTTCTGCAACAAGCTGTGGAACGCCACCCGCTTCGTGCTGATGAACACCGAAGACAAGGATTGCAGCGCCAGCGTGGCCGACCTGTCGAACGCCGACAAGTGGATCATCTCGCTGCTGCAGAAGGCCGAGCTGGACGTGGCCAAGGGCTTCGAAGACTACCGCTTCGACAACATCGCCTCGACCATCTACAAGTTCGTCTGGGACGAGTACTGCGACTGGTATCTGGAAGTAGCCAAGGTCCAGGTACAGAGCGGCACCGAAGGCCAGCAACGCGCCACCCGCCACACCTTGCTGCGCGTGCTGGAAGTGGTGCTGCGCCTGGCGCATCCGATCATCCCGTTCGTCACCGAAGCGCTGTGGCAGGCCGTCGCGCCGCTGGCCGGCAAGACGGGCGCCTCGATCATGATGCAGCCCTACCCGATCGCCAACACCGCCGCCATCGACGAATCGGCCGAGGCCTGGATGCAGCAGTTGAAGGCGCTGACCGACGCCACCCGCAACCTGCGCGGCGAAATGCAGCTGGCGCCGTCGCTGCGCGTGCCGCTGATCGTCGAGCCGACCAATGCGGCCGACAAGGCGGCGATGGAAGTGTTCGCGCCATACATCCAGTCGCTGGGCAAGCTGGCCGAAGTGCAGATCGTCGACGCGCTGCCGGAATCGCCGGCCGCCGTGTCGATCGTCGGCACGACCAAGCTGATGCTGAAGGTGGAGATCGATGTGAAGGCCGAGCGCGAGCGCCTGGCCAAGGAGATCGCCCGCGTTGAAGGCGAGATCAACAAGGCCAACGGCAAGCTGTCGAACGAAAGCTTCGTCGCCCGCGCGCCGGCCGAGGTGGTGGCGCAGGAGAAGGAACGCGTCGCCAACTTCTCGGCCACGCTGGACAAGATGCGCGAGCAGTTCGCCAAGCTGCCGGCTGCCTGATCTAGCCAGCCGCCTAAATAGAAGCGGGGTCAGTTCCGGCATCGTAGAAGCGGGGGGGGGGGGGGGGGGGGGGGGGGGGGGGGGGGGGGGGGGGGGGGGGGGGGGGGGGTAGGTANNNNATCGTGCCACGCGTGGCACGATGCCGGAACTGACCCCGCTTTTCCTTTTCTTTCTAGCGGTCGATGCGGGTCGTCATCAGGATCGAGGTGGCGGTGCGCTCCACGCCGTCGAGCGCGCCGATGCGGTCGACCACGCCGTCCAGCTCCTCCACCGAGCCGGCCTCCACGCCGGCGATGAAATCGTAGATCCCGTTCACCGAATGCAGCGTGCGCACATGCGCGAGCTTGCGCAAAGCGCTTTCGATACCAGGCGTCAGTTTGGGCGTGGCGGTGATCATCACCAGCGCCCGCACCAGTCCGGCGCGATAGTCGGCGCTGGTGCGCACCGTGTAGCCGATCACCACGCCGGAGCGCTGCAGCCGGTCAATCCGGCTTTGCACCGTCGTGCGCGACAGGCCGAGCTTGCGCGCCAGCTCGCTGGTGGTGGCGCGCGCGTTCTCGCGCAGCAGGGCCAGCAGTTGCTGATCGATATCGTCCATGTTTTCCTTTTGCCGAAATATTCGTCATTTTGCTCAGTATATTCCCGCAATTCGTCGGCTTGTGCAATGCAATTTGCCGAAGCCATCCGCACAATGAGGCTACTGAATTCAAGGAGAGTATCGATGCGCGACGTGATCATTATCGGCGGCGGCCACAACGGCCTGGTGTGTGCCCACTATCTGGCCAGGGCCGGCTTGAAAGTCACGGTGCTGGAGCAGCGCGGCGTGGTCGGCGGCGCGGCGGTGACCGAGGAATTCCATCCGGGCTTCCGCAATTCCGTGGCTGCGTATACCGTCTCGCTGCTCAACCCCAAGGTGATCCGCGACCTGGAGCTGGTCAAGCACGGCCTGAAGATCGTCGAACGCCCGTTGTCGAACTTCCTGCCGCTGGACGACGGCCGCTATCTGAAAGTCGGTCCCGGCAAGACCGCCGCTGAAGTCGCCAAGTTTTCCCAGCGCGACGCGGACCGCCTGCAAGCCTATGGCGAACATCTGGAAGTGGCCGCCGAGCTGCTGCGCGACACCGTGCTGCAAACGCCGCCCAACCTGGTCCAGGGCAACTGGCTCAGCGCCCTGCCCGAACTGATCAAGGCCGGCGGCCTGGGCAACCGCATGCGCAAGCTTTCGCTGGCCACCCAGCGTGAACTGCTCGACCTGTTCACCAAATCGGCCGGCGATTATCTGGACGGCTGGTTCGAGAGTGCGCCGATCAAGGCCGCCTTCGGCTTCGACAGCATCGTCGGCAACTACGCCAGTCCGTACACGCCCGGTTCCGCCTACGTGCTGCTGCACCATGTGTTCGGCGAGGTGAACGGCAAGAAAGGCGCGTGGGGCCACGCCATCGGCGGCATGGGCGCCATCACGCAGGCGATGGCCAGGGCGGCCGAGGCGCGCGGGGTCGAGATCCGCACCGGCTGCGGCGTGAAGGAAGTGTTACTGGATAAGGGCCGCGCCGTGGGCGTGGTCACCGCGCAGGGTGAGCGGCTCGATGCGCGGGTGGTGGTGTCCAACCTCAATCCGCGCCTGCTGTACACGTCTTTGGTCGATCCGGCCGCCTTGCCCGCCGATTTCCTGCGCCGCATGGAAGGCTGGCGCTGCGGCTCCGGCACCTTCCGCATGAACGTGGCCTTATCGGAGCTGCCGGACTTCAGCTGCCTGCCCGGCAAAACGATGGCGGAACATCACGGCAGCGGCATCATCATCGCCCCCAGCCTCGACTACATGGAGCGGGCCTACCACGACGCCCGCGCGCTGGGCTGGGCGCGCAAGCCCATCATCGAAGTGCTGATTCCGTCCACGCTGGACCCGACCCTGGCGCCGCCCGGCCAGCACGTGGCCAGCCTGTTCTGCCAGCACGTGGCGCCGCAGTTGCCCGACGGCGCCAGCTGGGACCAGCACCGCGACACCGTCGCCGACTTGATGATCGACACCGTCAACCACTACGCGCCCAACTTCAAGCAGTCCGTACTGGGCCGGCAGATCATGAGTCCGCTCGACCTGGAGCGCACCTTCGGCCTGGTCGGCGGCGACATCTTCCACGGCGCGCTGGGGCTGGACCAGCTGTTCTCGGCGCGGCCGATGCTGGGCCACGCCGATTATCGCGGCCCGATCGCCGGCCTGTACACCTGCGGCGCCGGCACCCACCCCGGCGGCGGCGTGACCGGCGCGCCGGGACACAACGCCGCGCACGAGATCCTGCGCGACTTCAAGCAGAAAAAATATGCGTAGTTAATGCGCCAGCAAGGCGGCGTAACGGTCGATGTCGACGTTGCCGCCGCTGATGATCACGCCGATCCGCTGGCCTTGCAGCTGGTCCTTCATCGCCCGTGCGGCGGCGAAGCCCAGGCAGCCGGTCGGCTCCACCACCATCTTCATGCGCGCCGCGATGAAGCGCATTTCGTGGCGCAGCTGCTCGTCGCTGACGGTCAGGATATCGTCCACATCGCGCTGGATGATGGGGAAGGTCAGCTTGCCCAGGTGCTGGGTCTGGGCGCCGTCGGCGATGGTCTTCGGCGTTTCGATATGCACGATGCTGCCGCTGCGGAACGATTGCTGGCCGTCGTTGCCCGCTTCCGGCTCCACACCATAGATCCTGGTCGACGGCGAGATCGCGCGCGACGCCAGCGCCGAGCCGCTCAGCAAGCCGCCGCCGCCCAGGCAGACAAACAGCGCGTCCAGGTGGCCCACCGTCTCCAGCAATTCCTTGGCCGCCGTGCCCTGCCCGGCGATCACGTCCGGATGGTCGTAGGGCGGGATCAGGGTCAGGCCGTGCTTCTGGGCCAGGTCGCGGCCGATCTGTTCGCGGTCTTCGGTGTAGCGGTCGTAGCTCACCACTTGCGCGCCGTAGCCGCGCGTGGCGGCGACCTTGGAGGCTGGCGCGTCGAGCGGCATGATGATGGTGGCCGGAATGTCCAGCAGCTTGGCCGCCAGAGCGATCGCCTGCGCATGGTTCCCCGACGAGAACGCCACCACGCCGGCGCGGCGCTGCTCGGGCGTGAAGCGCGCCAGGGCGTTGTAGCCGCCGCGGAACTTGAACGCGCCCATGCGCTGCATGTTCTCGCATTTGAAGAACACCTCGGCGCCCAGCTCTTCGTTGGCGGTGCGCGAGGTGGCCACCGGCGTGTGGTGGGCGTGGCCGGCGATGCGTTCCGACGCGGCCAGCACGTCGGCGTAGCTTGGGAGGTTCAGTTCGTTCATGGTTGTCCTTGTCGTTACCAGGGCCAGGCGATATGGGTGCCCGTGCCAGTTGCCAAAGCGCGCCGTTGCAGCATGCGCGCCACCGAAAGATCTTGCAGGGCCAGGCCCGTCATGTCGAAGAGGGTGATGGCGTCCGCCGCGATGCCGTGGCGCGCCGGCGCGTCGGCCGCCAGCAGCGCGCCCAATTCCTGCACCGGCGTTTGCGGCGCCCATTGCAGCTCGCCGATGCTGAGCGCCTGCGCCAGGTCGTCGACCCAGGTGTGGGCCAGCGCCAGCATGCCTTCCGGCAGTTCGCGTTTGCCGCGCGTGTCGCTGCCGACGCAGTTCAAATGGGTGCCGGCACGCACGGCCTGCGCCGAGAACAGCGCGCCGCGTCCGGTGGTGGCGGTGATGACGATGTCGCTCGCGGCCACCGCCGCGTCGGCGCCGGCGCCGGGCGCGATGTCGCAGCGCTGCGCGAAGCGCGCTTCAAACTGCGGATCGCGGCGGCCGTCGGAGGTCAGGTAGCGCACGCGCCGCAGGCCGGGCAACACGCGCAGCGCGTACTCGACATGCGCCGCGCCCTGCACGCCGGTGCCGAACACGCACAGGCCCTCGCTGTCCGGCCGCGCCAGCGCCAGCAGGCCCAGGGCACCGGCGGCGGCGGTGCGCGCGGTGGTGACGGCGTTGCCGTCGATCAGGCATTGCGGCCGTCCGCTGGCCGGGTCGAACAGTATGATGGTGGCCTGGTGGCCGTCGGCGCCGTGCTGGCGGTTGCCGGGCCAGAAGCCGGCCGCCTTCATGCCCAGCAAGTCCTGCGTCATCACGCCGCCGGACTTGATGCCGAACACCCCGGCCGGCAGCGCCTCGCGCACCAGCGGGAAGATACGTCCGTCGCCGCTGGCGTGCAGCCGGAAGGACTCGCGCACGGCGGCCAGCACCTCGTCCGGCTGCAACAGCGCGGCGGCCTGGTCGCGGTCCAGTAGCAACAGCTGGGCGGCGTTATTGGACATCGCGGGCATCGTTGTACACCGTGGCGCGCGAGACGTTCAAATAATTGGCGACGATATCCATGGCGCGCCGCACATCGCCCAGGCCGGACTCCTTCAGTTCGCGCATCAGCGCCTTGCGTTCCTCGGCCTTGAGCGCGCGCGGCGTGGTGGCCAGGCGCGCGGCGAACTGGTCGATGCGGGCGCGGATGGCGTCGGCGCCGGCCGGCTCCAGCGTCTCGCGCACGGCGGCATCGTTGTCGACCGCGCTAAACTGGGTCAGCAAGACGTTCAGGCTGCGGAACACCGTCAGGTCGACGTTCATGCACAGCGCGGCGACGTACTGGCCGGCGCTGTCCTTGATGCCGATCGAGGTGCTCTTGGCGCGGCGGCCGTCGGCGAAGGTGTTGGGGTAGTTGGCGATCACCTGGGCAACGCCGGGATCGGCGGCACGCGCCAGGCCCAGCTCGGTGGCCGGCGCGCCGATGACGCGGCCGGACAGGTTGTTGTGGATCGCCAGGATGGCGTGTTCGGGATCGGTCAGATCGTGCAGCACCACTTCGCAGAACGGCGCCAGGGTCTGGCCCAGGCCGTCGGCGACCTGGCGCAGCTGTTCCAGCAGGTTGTGCTGTTCGGGAGTTTTTTTCATTTACACATATTATCTTGTTTTAGATTATTTGTGTAAAAACCACGGAAATAGTACGACCGGTCATTTTTTTGCTACACTCTTTGAACAAAAAATAACCTGGAGACTCACATGCGTACTTTGAAATTCCTGGGCCTGGCGGTTGCTGCCTTCCTGTCGATCGCCCCCGCCTTCGCCGACGACACCTCGCCGATCGGCCTGTGGAAAAATATCGACGACAAGACCGGCAAGCCGAAAGCGCTGATCCGCGTCACCGAAACCAACGGCGTGCTGCAGGGCCAGATCGAGAAACTGTTCCGCGAACCCGGCGAAGACCAGGCGCCCAGCTGCGAAAAGTGCAAGGATGCGCGCAAGGGCAAGCCGGTGATCGGCATGGTCATCATGACCAACCTGAAGAAGGACGGCGACGAATACAACGGCGGCCAGATCCTCGACCCGGACGACGGCGAAACCTACAAGTGCAAGCTGCACCTGACCGACGGCGGCAAGAAGCTGAGCATGCGCGGCTACATCGGCGTGCCGATGCTGGGCCGTTCGCAGGTGTGGGTGCGCCAGGAATAAGCGCCCGCCCTATTCCCGGCGCTGCCCCCGCTTAAGCGCCGGCGCCTTGACGGCGACGGGCGACCAAGCCCAGCAAGCCGAGGCCGGCGAACAGCATCGCATACGTTTCCGGCTCCGGCACCGCCGTGACCGCGATATCCAGGCGACCGATAGACTGCTGGGTATTGAAGTTCAGCGCGGTCCAGTCGAAGTTGGCCGGCACGTAGTGGCCGTCGTCGACAAAACTCAGGTAGGGATTGCCGGTCGCGACATGCACCACGCCATGCTCGTCGATCCCCTGGTTCGGCCCCTTCTGGCCGCCGCCGATGCCGTAGGCGCCGTTGGCCAGCGAGTAGGCAAAGTTGTTCTGCTCGGTGCCAGCGTCGTACACATGGCCGGCGCCGCCCAGCGCCAGCGACAGCTGCCCGCCTGCCGCCAGCGACGACAGGTCGATCGCCTTGGCGTTGTCATTGCCGATAAAGAAATCGTTGCTGAGCACGACCATCGCGGCGTAGCTCAGGTAACGGTTGGCGCCGTTCAGGTCGACGTTGTGCAGCGTGAACGTGCTGCTGGCGCCGGGGAAACGCGGACCGTTCGGCAGCGTGGTCTGGCGGCCGCCGGCGACCTGGCTGGCGAAGTTGGACGTCAGCACGCCGGCATTGCCGTCCTCGGCGGCGCGCTCGATCGCCACCGACGCCGCGCTGCCCACATCGAAACTATCGAAGCTGCCGTTATGCAGCCCCAGCCACAACGGCGCGACGCCGACACCGCCGGCCGGCGCGGTATTGGTGAAGGTGAAGGTGACGTCGGCCGCCTGGGCGGCGCAGGCGGACAGGCTGACACATGCGGCCAGCACGGCCTTGGCAAGAGTGTAAGGTTTCATCTGAGGTCTTCCTTGGTGAGGTGAACAGGATGCCGCGCCGATGCGCGGCTCGTGTTGGTCACATGACATCGCCCCCGCCTTACAAACATTTCACTTTTATATTTTTTGTATCCGTTGTAAGGATGCCGCAGCGGCCTCGACTAAGAGCGCTAGCGCACATACCGGCGCCGTCGTGCATGAGACCGTGAAACACTTGCCTATCGCACATAGCGAAGGCTGCCAGTTGGCCCACTGTTTCAGCACAAAGGAAGCATCATGAAATTCCTGCAAAGATCCACCCAGACCCTGATCTGTTCCATCGGCCTGCTTGCCGCCGCCCTGCTGGCAGGATGCGGCGGCGGCGACCAGGGGCGCGATCCCATCCTCGGCCTGCCGGCCGCCACGCTGGTGTCGCTGGCGGTGACGCCGCCGGCGCCCAGCATCGCCCTCGGCACCACCCAGCAGTTCAGCGCCAGCGCCACCTATAGCGACGGCTCCACCCAGGCCGTCACCGCCGCCTGGAGCTCCGCCACCCCGGCCGTGGCCAGCATCGCCGCAGCCACCGGCCTGGCCACCAGCGCCGGCGTCGGCAGTTCCGTCATCAGCGCCGCCTTCAACGGCAAGACCGCCTCGGCCACGCTGACCGTCACCCCGCCCGTGCTGCTGTCGATCGCCGTCGCGCCGCAAGCGCCGACCGTGCGGATCGCCGCCTCGCGCCAGCTGGTCGTGGTCGGCACTTATTCGGACGCCAGCACCCAGGACCTGACCGCCAGCTCGACCTTTGCCTCGGCCACGCCGGCCAGCGCCACCGTCAACGCCGGCGGCCTGGTCACCGGCGTCGCGCTCGGCACGTCGGTGGTCACCGCCACCAACAACGGCAAGAACGCCAGCACCACCGTCACCGTGCCCGCCGCCACGCTCGCCAGCATCGCCGTCACGCCGCAAGCGCCGACCGTGCAGATCGCCGCCGCGCGCCAGCTGGCCGTCATCGGCACCTATACCGACGCCAGCACCCAGGACCTGACCGCCGGTTCGACCTTCGTGTCGGCCACCCCGGCCAGCGCCACCGTCAACGCCGGCGGCCTGGTCACCGGCGTCGCGCTGGGCACCTCGGTGGTCACCGCCACCAGCAACGGCATGAGCGCCAGCACCACCGTCACCGTGCCGGGCGCCACGCTCACCAGCATCGCCGTCACGCCGGCCACCTCGACCGTGCTGGTCGGCGGCCAGCAGCAATTCATCGCCACCGCCACCTATTCGGATAACAGCACCGCCCTGGTCACCGGCAGCGCCGCCTGGACTGCAGCCACCCCGACCATCGCCACCATCGCCAGCACCGGCATGGCCACCGGCGTCGCCGCCGGCACCACCAACGTCACCGCCACCGTCGGCGCCAAATCGGGCAGCGCCGCGCTGACCGTGACCGCTGTCGTCACGCCACCGGTGACGCCGGTCGCCCAGCCGGTCCCGCTGGGCAGCGCCGCCAGCTTCGCTGTCCTGGCCGGCACCTCGCTGACCAACAACGCCGGCGGCACCACGCTGATCACCGGCGATGTGGGCTCGCCGTCGCAAACCACCGATCCAACCCTGGTGGCCGGCTTCACCAACTACAAATCCGGCGCCATCCTGGCCGGCGCCCTGGCCGACCTGCAAGTGGCCATCAGCAACGCCAACGGCCGCACTTGCGACGTCAGCTTTGCCGGCGACATCGATCTCGGCGGCCAGACCTTCGCCCCGGGCGTCTACTGCTACGCCGGCGCCATCAACATCACCGGCACCGTGACCTTGAGCGGTCCCGGCGTGTACATCTTCCGCACCGCGCTGACGCTGAACTCGACCGCCAATTCGATCGTCGCCCTGAGCAACGGCGCCACCGCGGCCAATGTCAACTGGCTGCCGGTCGGCCCGACCACGCTGGGCGCCAACAGCGTCTTCAAGGGCAACATCCTGGGCCAGTCGGCGGCGATCACGGTGGGCGACAACACCACGCTGCTCAATGGCCGCACGCTGACCGCCGCCGCCGTCACGCTGCGCAACAACCAGATCGCCAAATAAACGCTCACCTCTCAGGGACCTCATCATGACCATCGCTAAAAAAATCGGAACACTGAGCGCGCTGACGTGCGCCATGCTTGCCATGCAGCTCGCGCAAGCGGACGAACCCTTCGTCAACCCGGACTGGGCCAACAGCGCCTGGTACCTGGGCGCGGGCGTCGGCCGCTCGCGCGCCAACATCGACCAGCAGCGGCTGACCACCAGCCTGCAAGCGAACGGCGCCAGCGTCACCGCCTTCAACACGGACGAGCGCGACACCGGCTACAAGCTGTTTGTCGGCAAGCAGCTGAACCGCTACCTGGCTGTCGAGCTGGGTTACTTCGACCTGGGCAAATTCGGCTTCAACGCCACCACCTCCGGCAACGGCGTGCTCAACGGCGAGGCCGGCTTCCGCGGCGCCAACCTGGACTTGCTGGCGCAGCTGCCCCTGAGCGAGCGGCTGTCGCTGCTGGGCCGGGTCGGCGCCAACTACGCCAAGACCAGCACGCATTTCAGCGGCAACCGCCTGGCGGCGGTCACCGGTCCCGATCAGAGCGAGCACAAGTTCAACCCCAAGGCCGGCGTCGGCCTGGAGTACAAGCTGAACGAAGCCCTGGCGCTGCGCGGCGAGGTGGAGCGCTACCGCGTCAACGACGCGGTCGGCAATCGCGGCAATGTCGACCTGCTGTCGGTCAGCCTGGTCTACAAGCTGGGCCGGCCGGCGCACAGCGCGCCGGTGTATGTGCCGCCGCCGGCGGCCGAACCGGCGCCGCCGCCGCCTGCCGTAACGCCGTTGCCGCCGCCGCCGAAAGCGCCGCAGCCGACGTCGGAGAAAGTCTCGTTCGCCGCCGAAGCGCTGTTTGATTTCGACAAGTCGGCCGTCAAGCCGGACGGCAAGGCCGCGCTGGACGACCTGCTGACCAAGCTGCAAGGCATGGACACCGAGGTGATGGTCACCGTCGGCCATACCGACTCGGTCGGCGCGAGCGACTACAACCAGAAGCTGTCGCTGCGCCGCGCCGAAGCGGTCAAGGCCTATCTGGTGAGCAAGGGCGTGGACGCGTCGCGCATCTACACCGAGGGCAAGGGCGAGACCCAGCCGCTGGCCGACAACCGCACGGCCGATGGCCGCGCCAAGAACCGCCGTGTGACGGTGGAGGTGGTCGGCACCCGCAGCGTGGCGAAGTAACTACCTGGGAATCAAGCGCGCAGCTCAGCCGCGGTTGGCGAGCTCGCGCTGGATCTTGCTGATGTGGCGGTCGAGGCTGTTGGCGAAGTTCTGCCGGTCGCCCTGGTTGAAGGCGGCCGGGCCGCCGGTATCGACGCCGCTGCCGCGCAGCTCGTCCATGAAGGCGCGCATGGTCAGCATCTGCGCGATATTGTCGTTGGTGTAGAACTCGCCGCGCGGGTTGAGCGCGTAGCCGCCCTTCTTCAACACGTCCGACGCCAGCGGGATGTCGCCGGTGACGACCAGGTCGCCGGGTGCCAGCAGGCGCACGATTTCCTGGTCGGCCACGTCGGCGCCGGACGGCACTTGCACCGAACGGATGTGGCGCGACGGCGGCACCCGCAGCAACTGGTTGGCCACCAGCGTGACCTGCAGCGGCACGCGGTCGGCCACGCGGTAGAGGATGTCCTTGATGACCGCCGGACAGGCGTCGGCGTCGACCCAGATCTGCATCACAGGTCCCACAATTCGCCGTTGGGACTGGTGCGCGGCGGCGTCACGCCGAAGTGCTGGTAGGCGGCCGGCGTGGCGACGCGGCCGCGCGGCGTGCGCTGCAAAAAGCCTTGCTGGATCAGATAGGGTTCCAGCACGTCCTCGATGGTGTCGGCCGCTTCGCCGATGGCCGCCGCCAGGTTGCCGATGCCGACCGGGCCGCCGCCGAACTTGAACAACACCGCTTCGAGCAGCTTGCGGTCCATGACGTCGAAGCCGACGGTGTCGACGTCGAGCATGACCAGCGCGGCGTCGGCGGTGGCTTTGGTGATGTCGCCGTTGCTCTTGACTTCGGCGTAGTCGCGCACGCGGCGCAGCAGGCGGTTGGCGATGCGCGGCGTGCCGCGCGCGCGGCGGGCGATTTCCACCGCGCCGTCGGGGGCGATGTTGGCCTTCAACAGCGCGGCGCTGCGGGTGACGATCTTGGTCAGTTCCTCGGTGTTGTAAAACTCCAGCCGGGCGACGATGCCGAAGCGGTCGCGCAGCGGGTTGGTCAGCATGCCGGCGCGGGTGGTGGCGCCAACCAGCGTGAACGGCTGCAGGTCCAGCTTGACGGAGCGCGCGGCCGGGCCCTCGCCGATCATGATGTCGATCTGGTAGTCTTCCAGCGCCGGATACAGGATCTCCTCGACCACCGGCGACAGGCGGTGGATCTCGTCGATGAACAGGACGTCGTTCGCTTCCAGGTTGGTCAGGATGGCGGCCAGGTCGCCCGGACGCTCCAGCACCGGGCCGGAGGTCTGGCGCAGGTTGACGCCCATCTCGCGTGCGATGATGTTGGCCAGGGTGGTCTTGCCCAGGCCGGGCGGGCCGAACAGCAGCGTGTGGTCCAGCGCCTCCTTGCGGTTGCGGGCGGCGGCGATGAAGATCTCCAGCTGGTCGCGGATCTTGGACTGGCCGACATATTCATCGAGATGCTTGGGGCGCAAGGCGCGCTCGATCGCCTCCTCATTCGGCGACGACGGCGCCGCGTCGATGATGCGTTGTTCGGTGAAGCTGTCGGTCTGGATGCTCATCAATACTCAATCACTTGTTCTTGTCATTCAACTGAGGCTGTGCAGCGTTTAATATCCGGCGCACATAATCCCCTATCATTTCGTTCCCGGCAAGAAGCTGTTCCTGCTCGGCTTGGCTCAGCATACGGACTTTTCCCGTCAGCTCAGGCAGACTGTCCAACCGTACAACCAAAGGTTCAACTTTACCTTCCTCGACCAGCTTCCTCCAAGCGTTCAATGACTCTTTCGCTTGTTGCAGTCTGGATGAGATATCGGGCTTCTGAAGCGGTGAGGCAGTCGAAGCCGAAGCCAAAATGCTGTCGCCACCAGAATTCGATTGTTCCATGCTTCCCCCTTAACTCAGCGAGCTGATAGCCAGTCGGGGCCAGCGTTGCCGAATATGCCTTTCCGGTCAGAACGCTCGCACCCAGGACTTGGCTGCCCTGCGCCAGAATATGACCTCGCAGATTGGCCAGTGTTCCACCCTGACCAATAAAGTCATCGATCAACACATAGTGTAGGCCAGATTCCACGCGCCCCTTGAAAATAGGTTGATGCGCCAGGCGAACAAACCCGCTCGCGCCAGTATGCCCTACAACGTTGGTCTGAAAAACACGTCCTTCGACATCCCATCGCAATAGGTGCCCAAGTACTTCGGCCATCACCCTGGGGATCGCATTCATACCTGCGGATTCTTCGGCTAGCACGGGAAGCAAGATCGGCGCATGAAGGCCAAACTCCCTGCTCATGCAATTTACCGTCTCATGCGAAAGCGAATCCAATACGAGATTGACCGACGCGATAACGTCGCCCGTCTTGGCCTGCTGATAGTTGAAATGCTGTTTGACGTGTTGTTCTGATGCTTGGATCAAAACGTCTGGAAAATCACTCCACAGAAAACGTGTCGGCTGGTCCATATCGGCGGCTCCGCTTGGCTCGTTGGTCGAGCATAGGCGGGGCCGCCGGCGATTCGATTGAGGCGGATCAGCCTTTGGAGAGCGCCTTCAGCGCCTGCTTGATGCCGTCCGAGACGCCGCTGCCGGCGGGGACGGTCTTCAATGCCAGCAAGGCTTCCTTGTCGGAATAACCCAGCGCCAGCAACGCGTTCAGGATATCGGATTGCGAGTCCGGCACGGCGTGCGCGCCGCCGGCGCCGATATCCGCGCCCAGCTTGCCCTTCAGTTCCAGCAGCAGTCGCTCGGCGGTTTTCTTGCCGATGCCGGGCACCTTGACCAGGCGGCCCGACTCCTGCAACGTCACCGCCTGCGCCAGGTCGGCGATCGACATGCCCGACAGGATGGACAGCGCGGTGCGCGCGCCGACGCCGGTGATCTTGATCAGTTGGCGGAACACCGCCCGTTCCTCGGCATTGCCGAAGCCGAACAGCAGGTGCGCATCCTCGCGGATCGCCTGGTGCGTGAACAGCACCACTTTTTCGCCCACGCCGGGCAGGTTGTAGAAGGTGCTCATCGGCACATCGACCTCGTAGCCGACGCCGCCGCAGTCAACCAGCAGTTGCGGCGGATTTTTTTCAAGCAGAATACCGGAGAGACGACCGATCATCGTGTGATTGCCTTTAAAGAGGAAGGGTTAGCCGACCAGGCGGCCGTTTTTCATGCGCAGGCCGGCCAGCGGACCGCGCGCGGCCGTGGTCGTGCCCTTGCCGGCGCCGGCGATCAGGGTCAGCGTCTCGCGGCTGTGGGCATGGCAGATGGCGACGCCGAGCGCATCGGCGGCATCGCTGCCGGGCAGGCCGGGCAGCGACAGCAGCCGCGCCACCATGTCCTGCACCTGCGCCTTGACCGCGCGCCCGGTGCCCACTACCGCCTGCTTGACCTGCGTCGGCGAATACTCGGCCACGCTCAGGTCGGCCGACACCAGCGCGCAAATGGCCGCGCCGCGCGCCTGGCCCAGCAGCAAGGTCGATTGAGGATTGACGTTGACGAACACCTGCTCGATGGCGGCGTAGTCGGGTTGGTAGGTGCGGGCCACCTCGGCCACGCCGTCCAGGATCACCTTGAGGCGCTCCGGCAGGCTGCCCTCGCCGCTCTTGATGGTGCCGGAAGCGATGTAGCGCAGCTTGGCGCCCTGCTTGTGGATGACGCCAAAGCCGGTGGTGCGCAAGCCGGGGTCGATGCCGAGAATAATCATTCCCGGATTGTAACCGGGAACATTGAATGCTGTATATAAAAACAGTGCGGCGGATGCGTCCGCCGCACTGTGCAAGCTACTCAGGTCTTAATGGCGGAAGTGGCGGGTGCCGGTGTACAGCATGACCACGCCGCGCTCGTCGGCGGCGTCGATCACTTCCTGGTCGCGCATCGAGCCGCCCGGATGGATCACGCAGGTCGCGCCGGCGTCGACCACCACGTCCAGGCCGTCGCGGAACGGGAAGAAGGCGTCCGACGCCACGACCGAACCGGTCAGCGACAGGCCGGCGTTCTGCGCCTTGATCGAAGCGATGCGGGCCGAGTCGATACGGCTCATCTGGCCGGCGCCCACGCCCAGGGTCATGTTGTTACCGCAGAAGACGATGGCGTTGGACTTGACGTACTTGGCCACGCGCCAGGCGAACATCAGGTCCTGCAACTGCTGCTGGGTAGGCTGCAGCTTGCTGACCACTTTCAGGTCGCCGATCAGCACGTTCTTGGAGTCGGCCGACTGCACCAGCAGGCCGCCGCCGACGCGCTTGAAGTCCATCGCGTTGACGCCGTTACCCAGTGGGATTTCCAGCAGGCGCACGTTCTGCTTGGCCGACAGGATCTGCTTGGCTTCGGCGGTGAAGGTCGGCGCGATCAGCACTTCGACGAACAGCTTGGCCAGCTCGGTCGCCGCGGCGGCGTCCACTTCGACGTTGAAGGCGATGATGCCGCCGAACGCCGAGGTCGGATCGGTCTGCAGCGCGCGCTTGTAGGCGTCGGCCGCGTTGGCGCCCAGCGCCACGCCGCACGGATTGGCGTGCTTGACGATCACGCAGGCGGCGCTCTGGTCGAAGCTGCCCATGCTCTTCACGCATTCCCATGCGGCGTCCGCATCGGCGATGTTGTTGAACGACAGTTCCTTGCCCTGCAGCTGGCGGTAGTTGGCCAGCGCGCCTTCGGTCGAGGTGACGTCGCGGTAGAACGCGGCCGACTGGTGCGGGTTTTCGCCGTAGCGCATGTCCTGCACTTTTTCAAACGCCACGTTCAGCGTGTTCGGATAGGTGTTGCGGCTGGCGTGGGCGCGGGTCGCGTCCAGGCTGGTCAGGTAGTTGGCGATGGCGCCGTCGTACTGCGCGGTGTGCGCGTAGACCTTGGTGGCCAGCTTGAAACGGGTATCGTAGCTGACGTAGCCTGGAGCGTTGTCGCTGGCCTTCATTTCAGCCAGCACCACGCCGTAGTCGGCCGGGTCGCAGATGACCACCACGTCCTTGTGGTTCTTGGCGGAGGAACGCAGCATGGCGGGGCCGCCGATGTCGATGTTCTCGATCGCGTCTTCCAGCGTGCAGGTGTCCTTGGCCACGGTGGCCTGGAACGGGTACAGGTTGACCACCACCATGTCGATGGTCGGGATGTTGTGCTCTTCCAACTTGGCCATGTGCTCAGGGAAATCGCGGCGGGCCAGGATGCCGCCGTGGACTTTCGGGTGCAGCGTCTTGACGCGGCCATCGAGCATCTCCGGGAAGCCGGTGTAGTCGGCCACTTCGGTCACGGCGACGCCGTTGTCGGCCAGCAGTTTGGCGGTGCCGCCGGTCGACAGGATGTTGACGCCCATGGCGGACAGCGCGCGGGCGAAGTCCAGCACACCGGTTTTGTCGGAGACGGAGATGAGAGCTTGTTTAATCATGGCTTGAGAGGGGCTAGTGGTTGAATATGAGGGGATGACGTATTCGGTATTGCGGGTGCGGCAACAGCGGCCGTCCCCAGCCACTCATGCCGGAAAAACGCGCGCTGTTACAGCAGGCCGTGTTCTTGCAGTTTTTTGCGCAAGGTATTGCGGTTGATGCCCAGCATCTGCGCGGCATGCGACTGGTTGCCGTCGGCGCGCGTCATGACCACTTCCAGGATCGGTTTCTCCACGGTCAGCACGACCATGTCGTAGATATTCGATGCCTGCTGCTCGCCCAGGTCGTTGAAGTAATCTTCAAGGCTCTTCTGGACTACTTCCTGGATGCTTTCTTTGCTCATTTTATATCGTTCGCTTTTAATCTGTTGACGCTGGTAAATCGCTGCGGGGCTTGTGACCCTGGCGCCTACCCTTCTGATCCGACTTTTTTAGGCTCTCTACGCCGCCTTACGCTGCTTCCAATTCTTCAGGGAGGCGGTATTGTAACCGCTCGCCGTAACTCCACTGGGATTCGAAAAATTGATCGACGGCAATCAGTTGTTCTTCGGTGGACTCCAGCAGGTTCATTTTCTGCCGGAATTCCTCGCCGCCCTGCAGGTCGCGCACATACCAGCCTATGTGTTTGCGCGCGGTGCGCACGCCCAGGAACTCGCCGTAGAAGGCGTAGTGGGCGCGCAGGTGTTCATCCATCAGGGCGCGCACTTCGTCCACATACGGCGCCGGCAGATGGCTGCCGGTGCGCAGGTAATGGTCGATCTCGCGGAAGATCCACGGGCGGCCCTGGGCGGCGCGGCCGACCATGACGGCGTCGGCGCCGGTGTAGTCGAGCACGAACCTGGCCTTCTCCGGCGTGGTGATGTCGCCGTTGGCCACCACCGGAATGGCAACCGAGCGCTTGACCGCCGCGATGGTGTCGTACTCGGCGTCGCCGGTGTAGCCGTCGGCGCGGGTGCGGCCGTGCAGGGTCAGCATGGCGATGCCGGCGTCCTCGGCGATGCGCGCGATGTTCAGCGCGTTTTTATTGGCGCGGTTCCAGCCGGTGCGGAATTTCAGCGTGACGGGCACGTCGACCGCGCCCACCACGGCGTCGAGGATCTGCTTGACCAACAGCTCGTCCTGCAACAAGGCCGAACCGCACCAGGCGTTGCAGACTTTCTTGACCGGACACCCCATGTTGATGTCGATGATCTGGGCGCCGCGCTCGACGTTGAAGCGGGCGCAGTCGGCCAGGTCCTTGGGATCGGCGCCGGCGATCTGCACCGCCTTCGGCTCCATCTCGCCGGTGTGGTCGGTACGGCGCGAACTTTTTTCGGTCGCCCACAAGCGCGGATTCGAGGCCGCCATTTCGGACACCGCATAGCCGGCTCCGAGCTGTTTGCACAGCTGGCGGAAGGGGCGATCGGTGACGCCGGCCATGGGGGCGACGAAAACGTTGTTGCGCAGTAAATGAGGGCCGATTTGCACTGGCGATACCTGGACGGGAAGAAGGAACCCTCTATTTTAACCGAAGGGCTGCTCAAATAATAAGCACTATTTTTTATGGATACGGCACATGTGCAGCCTTGCCGTTATGAACGAACATTTCCATGCATAAACTATAAGCACGGTCGTCAGATAATATCGTCCATCGCGGCCAGGCTCAGGTGGTCGACCTCGCCCCAGCTGGTGAGCGCCAACTTACCGTCGGCCCACGTGAAACGGTTGATGCTGGCGTTCTTGACCTGGAAATCGCGCGGACTGTCGAGCGACATGCCGACCGCCGCCCGGTAGGCGCACTCCAGCACGCCGCCGTGGGCGACGATGGCGATGGTGCGGCCGGGGTGGCGCTGCGCCCACTCGGCGATGCCGTCCGTGGAACGCTGGTAGAACTGGCGGAAGCTTTCCGCCTCCCGCTCGCCGGCCGGCATGACGGCGTCGATATCGCGCGCCTGCCACAACGCGTACTCGGCCGGGTATTGCTGCTCGATCTCGGCGTACAGCATGCCTTCGAACACGCCGTAGCAACGCTCGCGCAGCTGGTCGTCGGTCTGCACGTCCAGGCCGTCGTACTGGTCGGCCACGGCTTGCGCCGTCTGCATCGCCCGTTGCAGGTCGCTGGAGACCAGCACATCGACCTGCTCGGCGGCCAGCGCCTGCGCCAGCACGTTAGCCTGGCGGGCGCCCTCGTCGTTCAGCGGAATGTCGGTATGGCCTTGCAGGCGGCGCACGGCGTTCCAGGAAGTCTCGCCGTGGCGGATCAGCAAAATAATGGTGTTCTTCATGCAATCTTTTTTCTGGACCGGCGCGCCTGGGCGGCCAGGGCCGGGTTCAGGGTGTAGGTGCCGATCAATTGGGCTTCGTCGATGATGTGGCCGTGCAGGGCGTTCAGCAGGTCGGCGCAGCTGAAGCGCCCTTCCAGTTCCAGACGCGGTGTATCCAGCGCATAGAGCCGGAAAATATAGTGGTGCAGGCGCTCATCGTTAAACGGCGGACAGGGGCCATCATACCCGTAATAGTCGCCAGCCATGGCGGGGTCGGCCGAAAACCAGCCGCTGTAGTCGTTGACGCCCTGGCGCAGCGCCAGGCCGTCCAACGCCACGTCCGGGCCGGGCTTGCCGTGCGCGGTCACGCCGCGCGCCAGCGCGCCTTCCGCGATTGTTTGCAGGCCGAGCGGGATGTCGACCAGGCTCCAGTGGAAGAAGTCGCCGCGCGGCTGGCTGTCCGGCAGCGTGCAGCCGGCGCGGTTGACGTTGCTGGCGTCCTGCGGCGCGTCGCCGTCGATGCACAGCAGCGCCAGCGATTCGGTGCCGGCCGGCACGTCGCACCACGCCAGATGGGGGTTGCGGTTGGCGGACAGGACGACTTGCCCGTCCGCGTCCAGCGTGCCAAAGGCGTATTCAGCCGGAATGACGCCGCCATCGCGAAAACTGTCGCTCGAAAGTTTCATGCTCGTCTCCCAACCGCCTGTTTTATTTTGCGTTTGTTTGCAGCCAGAACGTCACCGGACCGTCATTGGTCAAGGTGACCTTCATGTCCGCGCCAAACTGGCCGGTTTCCACTACTTTATGCTTTTGGCGCGCCTGTTCAACAAAATAATTAAACAGGCGCAGACCGTCGGCCGGCGCCGCGGCCGGCGTGAACGAGGGCCGCGTGCCGGATTTGGTGTCGGCCGCCAGCGTGAACTGCGGCACCAGCAACAGGCCGCCCTCGACGTCGGTGACGCTGCGGTTCATCTTGCCGGCCTCGTCGGCGAACACCCGGTAGCCCAGCAATTTGGTCAGCAGCGCATCGGCTTCCTTCTCGGTGTCGCCGCGCTCGGCGCACACCAGCACCATCAGGCCGGCGTCGATGGCGCCGACGGTGGCGCCGTCGACCACCACGGTGGCGCCGTTGACGCGTTGCAGCAACCCTATCATGCGGTCAGCGTGACGCGCGCGAACTTGCGCTTGCCTACTTGCAGCACAAAGGTGCCGGCCTCGATCTTCACCGCCTTGTCGCTGACGACGGCGCCGTCGATGCGCACGCCGCCCTGGTCGATCATGCGGCCCGCTTCCGACACCGATGCGCACAGCCCAGCCGATTTCAGCAACTGCTGGATGCCGGCCGGCGCGCCCGGCAGCGTGATTTCCGCCACGTCGTCCGGAATCCCGCCTTTGGAGCGGTTGACGAAGTCGTTCAGCGCCTCTTCCGCCGCCGCCTGCGAATGGAAGCGGGCGACGATTTCCTGCGCCAGCGCCACTTTGGCGTCGCGCGGGTTGGCGCCGCCGTCGACGGTGGCCTTCAGCGCGGCCAGGTCGGCCAGCGAGCGGAACGACAGCAGTTCGTAATATTTCCACATCATCACGTCGGAAATACTCATGATCTTGGCGAACATGGTGTTGGCCGGCTCGGTGATGCCGATGTAGTTGTTCTTCGACTTGGACATCTTGTCGACGCCGTCCAGGCCTTCCAGCAGCGGCATCGTCAAAATGCACTGCGGTTCCTGGTCGTAGTCCTTCTGCAGCTCACGGCCAACAAGCAAGTTAAATTTCTGGTCTGTTCCACCTAACTCAAGGTCTGCCTTCAAAGCGACCGAATCGTAGCCTTGCATCAATGGATAGAGGAACTCATGGACCGCGATCGGAGTCCCACTCTTGAAGCGCTTGCTGAAATCGTCGCGCTCCATCATGCGGGCCACGGTGTAGTGCGAGGCCAGCTTGATCAGGCCGCGCGCGCCCAGCGGATCGCACCACTCGGAGTTGTAGCGGATTTCGGTCTTGGCCGGGTCCAGCACCAGCGAAGCCTGCTTGAAATAAGTCATGGCGTTCTGCTCGACCTGCTCGCGCGTCAGCGGCGGACGGGTGGCGTTGCGGCCGGACGGGTCGCCGATCATCGACGTGAAATCGCCGATCAGGAAGATCACCTGATGGCCCAGGTCTTGCAGCTGACGCATCTTATTCAACACAACGGTGTGGCCAAGGTGCAGGTCAGGTGCGGTAGGATCCAGGCCCAGCTTGATGCGCAGCGGCACGCCGCTTTGCTCGGAGCGCGCCAGCTTTTGGGCGAACTCGCTTTCAATCAGCAGCTCGTCGACACCGCGCTTGGTGATGGCGAGGGCCTCCAGTACGCTGTCGGTCAACGGCAGAACTTTCGAAGGGGCCGGCGATGTCGAAGAAGAGGTAGTCATAGTTTTTTGCGGTATATTTCAGAAAAAGGCAGGCAGCTTCAGGAGTTTGTTATAATCCTCGATCCATCAATCTTGCCGTACGAAAACGAACTTAAACAATAATTAGAAGAAATAAAACGTTCCTGAATAGTTCAAGCGGCAAATTTTAACTGATTGCATGAACCAAATACATAAATTCACGAGCTCACGCTTGTTCAGTCTGCTAGGTTCCACGCGCAAGGCGCGCATCATCAGCGCGTCCGCATTGTTTCTTGCGGTCTGTGCTTTTGGCGCCGCCGGCGTGGCTCCGCTCGCCCCTGACGCCTCCGACCTGCCGGTCAAATCGGTGCAGGAATCGGTCGCGCTGCCGGACCTCAGCTCGCAGATCTCCGCGCTGGAACAGCAATCCTCCAATGAACACTTCGTCCACGAAGAAAAAATCCGCGCCGGCGATACGCTGGCCGCGCTGCTGACCCGTCTGGGCATCGACGACGACGCGGCCGAGAACTTTATCAAAAAAGATAAAGTCGCGAAAGGCGTGATGCAGCTCAAGACCGGCAAGCGCGTACAGGCGCAGACCGACGACGAGGGCAATCTGCAATGGCTGCGCGCCGTGGTGGTGGATGGCAAGGACAATCCGGTCAAGAACATCAAGGTCACCCGCAAGGGCGACGGTTTTGTCGCGGAAGAAGAAGCGGCCAAGCTGGAACGCCGCGTGGAAATGCATGCGCGCACCATCAGCTCGACCTTGTATGCGGCCACCGATTCGAGCGAAGACGGCGCCAAGCTGCCGGACACCATCGTCAAGCAGATCGTCGAGATGTTCTCGACCAGCATCGACTTCCGCGGCGACCTGAAGCGCGGCGACCATTTCAATGTGGTCTACGAAACGTTCTGGCAGGATGGCGAGTTTGTGCGAGCGGGCCGCATCCTGGCGGGCGAGTTCACCAACAAGGGCACGACGTTCCAGTCGGTCTGGTTCGAAGATCCACAAAGCAAGCAAGGCGGCGGTTACTACAGCTTCGACGGCAAGTCCCTCAAGAAAGCCTTCCTCAAATCCCCGGTTGAATTCTCCCGTATTTCGTCTGGCTTCGCGATGCGCGTGCATCCGATTTCGGGCCAGTGGAAAGCCCACAAAGGCATCGACTTCCCGGCGCCGACCGGCACCCCGATCCGCGCCTCGGGCGATGGCGTGATCGATTTCGCCGGCACCCAGAACGGCTACGGCAACTTCGTCATGATCAAGCACTGGGCCAACTACACCACCGCCTACGCCCACATGAGCCGCTTTGCGCCTGGCCTCAAAAAAGGCAGCAAGGTCAGCCAGGGTGATGTGATCGGCTACGTCGGCACCACCGGCTGGTCGACCGGCGCGCACTTGCATTACGAATTCCGCGTCGGCGGCGAAGCCAAAGATCCAGGCACGCTGAACGTGCAAGCCCAGGCGCCGTTGACGGCAGCCGAGATGTCCCGCTTCAAGTCCTACGCTTCCGACATGTCGCACCGCTTCGCGCTGCTGCAGCCGGGCGGCTCCGGCGGCACCCGCGTCGCGGCGAAGTAAGATTTAATTCAGCTTCATCCAAACAGGTCGCGCCAGCGGCCTGTTTTTTTATGATCATGCGCCGTCAAGGACGCGTCTTCTGTGCGACAGCGCACGCCGACTCAGGCAGAATACGTTTTTGTATTTCTGGATGCAGCTATGTCTCTGTATATCGGTTTGATGTCCGGCACCAGCCTGGACGGCGTGGACGGCGCACTGGCGCGCTTCACCGGCGACGCCATCGACACGCTGGCGGCCGCCTACGTGCCCTTCCCGCCCGCCCTGCGCGCCGACCTGCTGGCCCTGCAGGCCGCCGGCCACAACGAGATCGAGCGCGAGGCGCTGGCTGCCAATCAACTGGCGCGGTTCTACGCCGAGTGCGTCAAGGCGCTGCTGGACGACGCCTCGCTGCAAGCGCAGGACGTGCGCGCGGTGGCGGTGCACGGGCAGACCATCCGCCACCGTCCCGAACTGGGCTTTACGCGCCAGACCAATAACCCCGCCCTGCTGGCCGAACTGTGCGGCATCGACGTGATCGCCGACTTCCGCAGCCGCGACATCGCCGCCGGCGGCCAGGGCGCGCCGCTGGTGCCGGCCTTCCACCAGGCCTTGTTCGGCAAGCCGGGGCAGACGCGGGTGGTAGCCAACATCGGCGGCATCTCGAATATCAGCGTGCTGACGGATGGCAAGGTAATCGGCTTCGACACCGGGCCGGGCAATGTGCTGATGGATGCGTGGATAGTGCGCCACCAGGGCAAGGAATTCGACCAGGACGGCGCCTGGGCGGCCAGCGGCAAGGAAATCCCCGGCCTGCTGGCGAATCTGCTGGCCGAGCCCTATTTCGCGCTGCCGGCGCCCAAGAGCACCGGCCGCGACCTGTTCCACATCAATTGGCTGGACCAGCATCTGGCGGCGTTCGCCGACGCCAGGCCGGAAGACGTACAACGCACGCTGACGCGCCTGACGGCCCTCACGCTGGCGCAGGCGGTCCAGGCCTATGGCGCGGGCACGGACGCGGTCTACGTCTGCGGTGGCGGCGCCTACAACGGCGTGCTGATGGATGAGCTGGGCGCGGCGCTGGGCCGGCAGGTGACGGTGGAATCGACGCAGGCGCTGGGCGTGGCGCCGAACCGGGTCGAGGCGATGGCCTTCGCCTGGCTGGGCTACCGCTACACCGAGCGGCTGGCGGGCAACCTGCCAAGCGTGACGGGCGCCTCGGGCGACCGCGTGCTCGGCGCGCTTTACCCGCGATAAAACAAAAACGGCGGCACAACCGGAGTTGTCCGCCGTTTATCGCAGCCGGCCAGGGCCGGCCGTGCGCGGTTATACCGAGAACGAAGAGCCGCAGCCGCAGGTCGAGGTGGCGGTCGGGTTCTTGATGACGAATTGCGCGCCTTCCAGGTCGTCCTTGTAGTCGATTTCCGCGCCGACCAGGTACTGGTAGCTCATCGAATCGATCAACAGCTGGACGCCGTTCTTGACCATGGTGGTGTCGTCTTCGTTGACGATTTCGTCAAACGTGAAGCCGTACTGGAAGCCGGAGCAGCCGCCACCCTGCACGAATACGCGCAGCTTCAGGTCTGGATTGCCCTCTTCCTCGATCAGTTGGGCGACCTTCTCGGCCGCGCTATCGGTGAAGATAATAGGCGACGGGATTACATCTAGCGATTCGGCGACAGCATTCATTTCAGACTCCTACGTGAAAACATTTGATCCATTATAGACCGTTGGTGTAATTTATGCTCCAGAGACCGCCAAAAGCGGCTCCACGCCGGAGCTGTCGCGATGGGTCAATGTGCCCAACACCTGCGCGCCGCCGTGCATTTCCAGTACTTTGTAACTGACATCCCCAATGATACGGGCACTCGGCTGGATTTCAAGCAAATCCGCGCTGAAAACACAACCCTGGACCTCGCCATTGACCACCAGGTGGTCGCAGCGTATCTCGCCTTCCACACGGGCATGCTCGGCAATGACCAGATAACTGGGATGTCCTGCCTCCGCGACAATATTACCGATGACCTCACCATCAATGCGCATGCCGCCGCGAAACAGCAAATTACCTTGCACGCGGGTGGCGGCGCCGATCAGGCTATCCATATCGATCATCTGCAACTTTCTGCTGGCGGAGTGGGCGGGAATTCCTAATCTACTATCCCCGCCCTGTTGCACTTTGATTTACGGCAGCAGCGCGATCTGGGTCAGGCCGGTGGTTTCCTCCAGGCCGAACATCAGGTTCATGCACTGCACCGCCTGGCCGGACGCGCCCTTGACCAGGTTGTCCTGCACCACCAGCACGATCACGGTGTTGCCGTTGTCCGGGCGATGCAGCGCCAGGCGCAGCATGTTGGAGCCGCGGGTGGAACGGGTTTCCGGATGCGAACCGAACGGCATCACGTCGACGAACGGCGAGTCCTTGTATTGCGCTTCGAACAGCGCTTGCAGCTCTTCATTGCTGACATCCTTGGTCAGGCGGCCGTACAAGGTCGAGTGCATGCCGCGTATCATCGGCACCAGGTGCGGCGTGAACACCAGGCCGACCTTGTCGGCGGTGAACTTCTGCAACTGCGCCGAGGTTTCCGGCGTGTGGCGGTGGCCGGCCACGCCGTAGGCCTTGAAGTTGTCGCTGGATTCAGAGAACAGCGTGCCGATCTCGGCCTTGCGGCCGGCGCCGGACACGCCCGACTTGCAGTCGGCGATCAGCGAGCCGGCATCGATCAGGCCGGCCTTCAGCAGCGGGTAGTAGCCCAGCTGCATGGTGGTCGGGTAGCAACCCGGATTGGCGACCAGGCGCGCGCCCTTGATGGCGTCGCGGTTCAGCTCGGCCAGGCCGTAGGCGGCTTCATCCAGCAGGCCTGGGCAGGTGTGCTCGATCTTGTACCATTTTTCAAAGACCGCCTTGTCCTTGATGCGGAAGTCCGCCGCCAGGTCGATCACCTTGACGCCGGCCGCCAGCAGCGCCGGCGCCTGGACCATGGCCACGCCGTGCGGGGTGGCGAAGAACACCACGTCGCACTTGCTCAGGTCGGCCTTGTCCGGCGACGAGAAGGCGATGTCCACGCGGCCGCGCAGCGAAGGGAACATATCGGCAACCGGCAAGCCATCTTCCTTGCGCGACGTGATAGCCGTCAGCTGCACATCAGGGTGGACTGCCAACAGTCGCAGCAATTCCACTCCGGTATATCCGGTGCCGCCGACGATGCCAACTTTGATCATGTTCTTTCCTTGAATGAGGTAATGCGTAGAGGGGACTGCCATTTTATCAGGCATATGCGACAGACGTGTTACGTGTACCAGATAGCAAAAAAGCCGCCCGACACAGGGCCGGCGGCTTTTTTGAGGATGCGCCGCAAGCAGCGCACCACAGCGTAAAAATTAACGCTTCGAGAATTGCTTTGCGCGACGTGCTTTGCGCAGACCAACTTTTTTACGTTCAACTTCACGTGCATCGCGGGTAACGAAGCCGGCGCGTGCCAGATCCGGTTTCAGCGCTGCATCGTAGTCGATCAGGGCGCGGGTGATGCCGTGACGCACAGCACCTGCCTGGCCGGACTCGCCGCCGCCGTGAACGTTGACTTTGATGTCAAAACGCTCGACGTTGCCGGTCAGTTCCAGTGGTTGACGAATAACCATCAGGCCGGTTTCGCGGGAGAAGTACTCAGCCGCTGGCTTGCCGTTAACGATGATTTGGCCAGTGCCAACTTTGATAAACACACGAGCTACTGCACTCTTGCGACGGCCGGTGCCGTAATTGTAGTTACCGATCATGTCAGTTCCTTAGATTTCGAGTGCTTTAGGTTGCTGAGCAGCGTGCGGGTGCGAACCTTCAGCGTACACTTTCAGCTTCTTGATCATTGCGTAGCCCAGTGGGCCCTTCGGCAGCATGCCCTTGACGGCTTTTTCCAGAGCACGGCCTGGGAAACGCTGTTGCATTTTCAGGAAGTTGGTCTCATAGATGCCACCTGGGTAGCCCGAGTGACGGTAGTAGGTCTTCTCGGTTGCTTTGGTGCCGGTCACGCGCAGTTTGCCTGCATTGACGATGACGATGAAATCGCCGGTATCGACGTGAGGAGTAAATTCTGGCTTGTGTTTGCCGCGCAGTCGGAGTGCCACTTCGCTGGCAACACGTCCGAGGACTTTGTCCGTCGCGTCAATCACGAACCAATCGCGCTGGACTTCATGGCCCTTAGCGGAAAAAGTTTTCATGTTGACTTCCTAAATAATAAAACACGCTCAAATGGTGGTTCCGCCATTGCTTCAGCGGACTCGGCCTTCTTATTTACTTTCCTGAGCGAACGGAAAGCCGACAAGTATAAGCGGGAAGCACCCGCCGAGTCAAGCCGCAATGCCGACAGAATCAGGCTCCGCTGCTCCATAACGGAAAACATTGACCACATTGAAAGTCGTGTCGGGCACGTACAGACGGCCGCGGTCGGCGTAAATGAAGTACGGCATCCAGACGCCGCCGGCGTCCGGGTACTTCTTGAACACGGAAATGCCGGTTTCGTAGGTCAGCGTGTGCTCGCCGATGCGGAACACTTTCAGCGCGCGGTTGACCAGGTCGTTGACGATCAGGCGCTCGCCGTCGATGCAGACGCTGGCCGGCAGCATGAATTTTTCGTAGTCAACGTTGACATCATCGCAATAGCCGAGCTGGCCGTAGCTCCACAGGCTGTTGCCCTCGCGGTCGAACACGCGCAGGCAGTTGTTGAACTGGTCGCAGACGAACAAGCGGTCCCGGTCATCGATGGCGATGTCGCAGGGCGTGAAATCGTCGTCCGACTGCCAGCGGAAATTTTTGCGGAACGCGACGTAGCCGGTCGGCTGGATCTGCCACATCGAGATGCGGTTGTTGAGCGAATCGGCGATGTAGATCTCGCCCTGGCCGTTGATGGCGATGCCCTGCGGCGCCTTCAGCGTGCCGTCGCCGCCTATGCCCTCGCGGCCGAACGGCATGCCGTAGTTGATCAGGTAGCCGGCCGGATTGAACTGGTACATCGTCACCGTGCACAGATTGAAGTTGGTGACGAACACGATCGGCGTGCCGGGACAGACCTGCCCCAGCGGCGGCGTGTGCGGGTAGTAGACGTCCATCGCCAGGTCGCCCGGCACGAAGAAGCCGCGCATAATGTCCTGCAACTGATGGTAGGAATCGCTCTCGGTATTGAAAGTCTTCATGCACCAGTTGCCGGAATCGATGTTCAGCGACGCGTTCGCCATGCGCGCCAGCGGATCGATGCCCATGTGCGTGCGGAACTGGTCGTACCAGTACTTGTAGATGCTGGTCGTCGCCCTGGCCCAGTAGTCGATCCAGTTGCCGCCGGCTAGCGGCTCGCGCGGCGCCATGCGGCGCTCGCGCTTGAAGCCGATCACCGACGTCATGCAATTGAATTGCGAGGTCGAGCGCAGCCGGTTCTGGAGGTTCTGGCCATCGCGCCGGTGGCCGACCGACTCCATCAGCAGCGCATCCTCCTCGCCTTGGACACGCGGAATGCGCACTTTAATCACGCTGGAGGCGAACGGCTCGCTGATGAAATACACGTCCGGCTCGCCTTCCGCTGCGCAGAGCTGGTACGGTCCGACGAACACCACATCCTCCAGCGCGCCGTAGACGAAATCGGACAGGCTGTGCACCGGCTCCAGCGTGTGGTTCCACAAGGGCAGCAGGCCGCCGACCACGCTGACCTTCCGGCCCTCCAGGTCGTACACCGTGATGGCGTTCTCGATATGCCCCGGCACGAACACGCGGTCGCCGATCACGCACACCGAACGCATCACATTGAACTTGCCGATGCCGGTCGGCTTGCCATGCTGGTGCAGCATCACCGCGTCATGCGGCGCCTGCACGCATTCGTCGACGATGGGCCAGTCGGTGCTGATCTTCAGCACTTCGTAGTGGCCGGTGTTGGCGAGGTAGAGATTGCCTTGCGCATCGCTGGCCAGCCCTTGCGGCCACAGCAATTCATGCCGGGCGCCCGGCCCGGCCACGTGGCGAAACTGGCTGATGAACTCGCCGTCCAGCGTGAACTTGACGCAGCGGCTGGCCAGGTCGTCGGCCGTGTGGAAGAACTCGTCGCAGACGTACAGGTAGTCGACGCCGTCGCGCTCGCGCACCACGGTGATGCCGTTCGGATCGGACAGCGGCAGGTAGTGGCCGTCGCCTTCGCCAAAGGCGTGGCTGAACCAGATCTCGTCTTCATCGTAGGCGAAGGCCACCACGCGGCCATGGCCCATGTCGGTGCAGTACATCAGCTGGTGGGTGGGATGGGGGCACAAATGGAAGGGCATCAGCAGGCGCGGCGCATCGGGCGTATCGTCGCCGGGGCCCTCGATCACATGCAACAGCTCGGACAAATCGGCGTTGAAGACCAGCACGCGGCTGTTGCCTGTATCGCACACCCACAGCCTGCCGAAACTATCGGCATGCACGCCGACCGGCGAATTGAGCGTGAAATCGTCGGCCAGCGGCCCCAGGGGCGTGGTGCCCGGCACGGTCAACTCACCATAGGAACAAAGGTATTTGATGGCCTGATTCATCGCAGCCTCCTTGATCTAAGTCATAAAGTATGCGAGTCGTTCGAGGTTGCCGCAAGTAAAAAAACCTCATGCAAGCCAGTCCGGCCGGACTCCTTTACAATATGCGCAACGCTTTTAACGGAGAGAATGATGGAATGCAAAGTCAGCTGGAATGGCCCGTCGGGCATGATTTTCTTGGCCCAGACCGGTTCCGGCCACATGGTCAACATGGATGGCGCGCCCGAGGGCGGCGGCCACAACCTGGCGCCGCGTCCGATGGAGATGGTGTTGCTGGGCACCGGCGGCTGCACGGCCTATGACGTGGTGCTGATCCTGAAGAAGGGCCGCGCCGACATCCGCGGCTGCGAGTGCACGCTGACCGCCGAGCGCGCGGACACGGAGCCGAAGGTGTTCACCAAGATTAACTTCCACTTCACCGTGACCGGCAAGGACTTGAAGCCTGAAGCGGTGGAACGGGCGATCACGCTGTCGCACGACAAGTACTGCTCGGCATCCATCATGCTCGGCAAGACCGCCGAGATCACCCACTCGTTCGAGATTATCGAAGTTTAGATGTAATACGCGGTGCTGGTCATGACCTTGCCCATCACCGCCATCACGGCCTGCACCGGGGCCGGCGTCTGCGAGGCGCCCAGCGCCTGCGCGGCGGCGCCGTGTTCGATCTCATCCTGCCGCATCTGCTCGACGATGGCGCGCGACTTGGCGTCCTGCGGCGGCAGCTGGTCCAGATGGCTGGCCAGATGCGCCTCCACCTGCCGCTCCGTCTCCACCACAAAACCCAGGCTGCGCGCATCGCCCAGCACCGCCGCCACCGTGCCCAGCGCATACGCGCCGGCATAGAACAGCGGATTGAGCACGCTGATATGCGAATTCAATTCGCCCAGCCGCTGCGCGGTCCAGGCCAGATGGTCTTCCTCTTCCCTGCCCGCCTGCTCGAACTGCGCGCGCATCTCTTCGGTCTTGGCGAAGCGGCTCTGCGAGTTGTACAGCGCCTGCGCGCACACCTCGCCCACATGGTTCACCCGCATCAAGCCGGCGCTGTGGCGGGTTTCCGCTTCGCTCATCTGAGCGTCGGCCGCGTGCAGCGCCGGCGTCGGCCGCGATGCCGAGGCGACGCCGGCCATCACGCGCAACGCCTTGTCGGCGCCGGCGATCAATCGGTCCAGCGGAGTGTGGTGATGTGCGGCCATAGGAAAACTCGAATTCGGACGAAAGCAATATTATAGAGGCGTCAGCCTCAGTTTGCCTCGGCCGCTTCGCGCAACTGGCGCTGGCGTTCGATGTAGTCGGCCACCGGACCGCGCACATCGATCTTGGAAATGTCTTTCGCCACGCTCAGGTTCAGGCCCAGCAGGAAGGGGATATTCTCGATCGGAACTTCCGGACAGTGTTCGGCAAACGCACGCAGGAAGCGCTTGGACTCCACCACCGGCACCACCTTCTCCCCGCTCATGTATTGCAGGATGCTAGTGATGCTGTGGCCCTTGCCGATGCTGTGATAGATGAAGCGGTTGAAGTCGCGGTCCAGCTTGGCGAAGTCCAGGGTTTCCTTGGTCATCAGGCCCGACAGGTAAAACAGGCCCAGCGCCACGCGAAAGAAGCCGGTGGACTCGCTACGGTCGACGCCACAATGGGTGACCGCCAGAATTTTTTCCTGCAATTGAGGATTCATTTTTTGTTGTGCTCCCATATCCGACTATAGCAAGACATTTGTGCAGCTAGTAGCTTGCGCGCGAGAATTTTTACATGCTACTCTTGAAATCTTTTTAACAAGGGGCAGAACAATGATCGAGGTCAGGGGTCTCGCCAAGCGTTTTCGCCTGTCGTCGCGTGGCGGCAAGCCGGCCCAGGCGCGCGATCCGCGCGACCACGACGGCTGGTTCCATGCGGTGCGCGATGTCAGCTTCCGCTGCGCGCCCGGTGAAGTGCTGGGCCTGCTTGGTCCCAACGGCGCCGGCAAGACCACCACCTTGCGCCTGCTGTCCACCGCACTGAAACCGGATGCAGGCAGCATACACGCCAACGGCGTCGATCTGCTCAGCGATCCGCTGGCGGCGCGCCAGCACATCGGTTTTTTATCCGGCACCACCGGCCTGTACGGCCGCCTGACCGCGCGCGAAAACGTCGAATACTTCGGCCGCCTGCACGGCATGAGCCCGCCCTACCTGAAGCGCCGCTGCGACGAGCTGTTCGAGCTGCTGCAGATGACCGAGTACGGCAACAAGCGCGCCGACCAGCTGTCCACCGGCATGAAGCAGAAATGCTCGATCGCCCGCACCGTGGTGCACGAGCCGCAGATCGTCATCCTCGACGAACCGACCACCGGCCTGGACGTGATGTCGGCCAAGATCCTGCTGGACTTCATCGCCAGCTACAAGGCGCTGCATGTGCCGCTGATCTTCTCCACCCACCACCTGCACGAAGTGGAAAAGTTGTGCGACCGCGTCTGCATCATCAACCACGGCAAGACCGCCTTCCACGGCACGGTCGGCGAGCTGCGCCACCTGGGCGGCAGCGCCGACCTGTACGACGCCTTCGTCGGCGTCATCAACCAGGAGCCCTGAGCCATGTGGATCATCTACCTCAAGGAGTTGCTGGAGCTGGCGCGCGACCGCCGCACCTTCTTCTTCACCGTGTTCATTCCGGTGTTCGCCATGCCGCTGATCTTCACCGGCTTCGGCTACGTCTCGTCGAGCATGTTCAAGCAGGCCAGCCAGGCCGAGATGACCTACTCCATCTTCGGCAAGGACCACGCGCCCAAGCTGGCCGAACGCTTCGCCAGGGAAAAAGGCTTCCGCGAAGTGGTGCTGGCCAGCCCGGCCGACATCAAGGCCGCCATCGGCGACGACCGCATCAAGTTCGCGCTGGTGATCCCGGCCGGCTTCGAAGCGAGCCTGGCCCAGCAGCAACAAGCGGTGATCGCGCTGCACTACAACAGCGCCGTCACGGTCGACCTGACGCGCAAGCGCGTGATGTCGGTGGTCGGCGGCCAGAACCGCCTGCTGCGCGAACAGGCGCTGTCCGCGCTCAGCCTCAACAAGGAGCAGCTGCGCTTCGCGCTCGACCCGATCACGCTGGAAGACCATTCCACCGCCGACAAGCGCGAGCAGATGGGCGCCGTGGTCGGCGGCATGCTGCCCTACATCCTGCTGATGGTGTGCCTGATGGCGGCCATGTATCCGGCGATCGACACCGGCGCCGGCGAGAAGGAGCGCGGCACCCTGGAAACCCTGCTGCTGGCGCCGGTCTCGCGCACCGCGCTGGTGATGGCCAAGTTCCTGATGCTGTTCACCGTCGGCCTGACCTCGGCACTGCTGATGATAGGCAGCCTGGGCATGCTGCTGACTTTCTTCGGCCCCATGATAGGCGGCGACCTGGTGCAGATGGTGCGCGCCATCGGCCTGCTCGACCTGGCCATGGTGGCGCTGATGCTGGTGCCCACCGCCGCCATCTTCGCCGCCATCCTGCTGTCGATCTCGGTCTACGCCAAGAGCTACAAGGAGGCGGCCGGCCTGATCTCGCCGCTGATCATCGTCACCGTGCTGCCGACGCTGGTGGCGTTGCTGCCCGGCGTCGAGCTGAACTGGAAATGGGCGATGGTGCCGATGACCAATGTCTCGCTGGCGATGAAGGAATTGGTGAAGGGCACGATGGACTACAGCATGTTCTGGGTCATCCTGCTGTCGACCACCTTGACCGCCGGCGCCCTGCTGGCCCTGTGCCGCTGGTGGTTCAACCGGGAGCAGGTTTTGTTTAGAAATTGAACAAGTTGTCTATTCAACTAACCCTGAATGGGGCCGCTGCGCGCCGCCGTCTGGTCGGCCTTTTCTGCACTCTGGCGCGCGGTTTCGGCCGCCTATCGCAATGGCGCCCCACATAGAGGGCAAATTCAATACAATGCCATCATGTGAAAAGTGTATGGCCGTGCAGAAACGCGGCGCAGGCACCGGCAGAATCATTCAGGAGTTAGCATGGAATTACGCATCAGCAACTTGTCTAAAACCTACGGCAATGGCGTCGTAGCGCTGGACAATATCTCGCTCACCATCCCGACCGGGATGTTCGGTTTGCTCGGGCCCAATGGCGCCGGCAAGTCGACGCTGATGCGCACGCTGGCGACCTTGCAGGAATGCGATTCCGGTTCGGTGTTCCTGGACGACATCGACGTGCTGGACGAAAAAGACGAAGTGCGCCGCCTGCTGGGCTACCTGCCACAGGACTTCGGCGTCTACCCGAAGGTGACCGCCTACGAGCTGCTCGACCATTTCGCCGTGCTCAAGGGCCTGTCCAACCGCAACCGCCGGCGCGAGGTGGTCGACGGCCTGCTGCAGCAAACCAATCTGTTCGACGTGCGCAACCAGCGCCTCGGCGGCTTCTCCGGCGGCATGCGCCAGCGCTTCGGCATCGCCCAGGCGCTGCTGGGCGACCCCAAGCTGATCATCGTCGACGAGCCGACCGCCGGCCTCGACCCGCAGGAACGGGTGCGCTTCCACAACCTGCTGTCCGACATCGGCGAAGACAAGACCGTGATCCTGTCGACCCACATCGTCAGCGACGTCGCCGACCTGTGCGCCAACATGGCCATCATCAACAAGGGCCACTTGCTGCTGTGCGGCCCGACCCAGGAATTGATCCACGAGGTGAGCGACAAGATCTGGGCCCGCTTCATCGACAAGCGCGACCTGCAATCGTTCCAGCTGCGCCACCCGGTCATCTCGTCGCGCCTGTTGTCCGGCCGCACCCTCATCCATGTCTACAGCGAGACCGATCCCGGCGACGGCTTTGAAGAAGCCATCGGCGACCTCGAAGATGTCTATTTCGCCACCATCGCCGGCCGCCACAGCGCTGCGGCCACCTGCGATTAAGGCGGCCTGATGTTTTCCATCGCCTACTTTGAAGCGCGCCAGCGCCTCAAGCTGCTGTCCACCTGGGTCTATTTCTTTGGTTTCCTGGCGCTGTCGCTGTTGTGGATGGCCGCCGCCGGCGGCGTCTTCAAGGGCGCCTCGGTCGCCTTCGGCAGCCAGCTGATCAACTCGCCCCGCTCGCTGATGTTCACCACCAGTGTGCTCGCCTCGCTGGGCGTGGTGGTCATGGCCGCCATGATGGGCCGCTCGGTGCAGCAGGATTTCGAATACGACATGCAGCACTTTTTCTTCTCGGCGCCGATCAAGAAGCACCAGTACATGTTCGGCCGCTTCCTCGGCGCCTACCTGACGCTGGCCATCATCTTCACCAGCATCCTGCTGGGCGCCTGGCTGGGCAGCTACATCCCCGGCATCGAGCCGGAGCGGCTGGGCCAGCCCGGCGTGCTGGGCTACCTGATCCCCTACCTGCTGGTCATCCTGCCCGACATCTTCATCTTCGGCGCGGTGTTCTTCATCCTGGCCGCGCTGACGCGGCGCATGCTGCCGGTCTACATCTCCAGCGTGGTCATGCTGATCGGCTACATCGTCGCCCCCGGCCTGGCGCGCGACCTCGACTACAAAACCCTGGCCGCGCTGATCGACCCCTTCGGCACCACCGCCGTGATCCGTCTGACCGAATACTGGCCCATCATCGAGCGCAACAGCCGCATGTTCTGGCCGGAAGGCGTGTACCTGCTCAACCGCGTGCTGTGGTGTTCGTTCGCGCTGGCCGGCCTGCTGCTGGGCTACTGGCGCTTCCACTTCATCGCCACCATCGACAGCGGCGCCGGCAGCACCAGCCGCGGCGAAGGCGAAACGCCGCTGCACCTGTCGGCCCAGTCCACCAGCACCCAGGAAAAGCCGGACTTCCAGTCGCGCAGCCTGGCCGCGCTGCTGTTCAAGATGAGCTGGCTGAACCTGCGCGAAACCACCAAGAACATCTATTTCCTGGTGCTGGTATTGGCCGGCGTGCTGATGATGCTGGCCAGCGCGCTGGACATGGGCTCGATATTCGGCACCAGCACCTACCCGGTCACCTACCTGGTGCTGGAGTCGGTGTCGGAAACCTTCGCCCTGTTCATGTTCGTCATCACCACCTTCTACGCGGGCGAGCTGGTGTGGCGCGAGCGCGAGGCGCGCATGGCGCAGATGCTCGACGCGCTGCCGATCCCGAGCTGGCTGCCGATGCTGTCCAAGCTGATCGCGCTGATCGGCCTGCAAACCCTGCTGATGGTGGTGGTGATGGTGTGCGGCATGGCGATCCAGATCGCCAAAGGCTATTTCATCCTGGAGCCGGGGCTGTACCTGCACCACCTGTTCCTGATCCAGATGCCGGCCTATGCGCTGTCGGCCGTGCTGGCGATCGCGCTGCAAGTGCTGATCAACCAGAAATACCTGGCCTACTTCGCGATGATCGTCTACTACCTGGCCAGCATCACGCTGGGCACGATCGGCGTCGACGACCCCATGCTGGTCTACGGCAACATGCCGAGCTTCATGTATTCCGCCATGAACGGCTACGGCCACTTCCTGGCGCGCGAACGCTGGTTCGAGCTCTACTGGACCGGCGCCGCCTTGCTGCTGGCGGTGCTGTCGCTGCTGTTCTGGGCGCGCGGCACCAACGACGGCTGGCGCCAGCGCCTGCAACTGGCGCGCCACGCGCTGACGGTGCCGGTGCTGAGCACGGTCGCGGCCGGCCTGCTGGTGTTCGTCGGCGCCGGCAGCGTGGTGTTCTACAACACCCACGTCGCCCACTGTTTCAAATCGGCCTACCAGAAGGACGCCGAGCGCGCCGACTACGAGCGCAAGTACAAGAAATTCGCCGTGGTGCCGCAGCCGCGCATCACCGACGTCAAGCTCGACGTCGCCATCGTGCCGGACCAGCGCAGCCTGGTCGTCAAGGGCCGCTACCTGCTGGAGAACAAGACCGCGCAGCCGATCACGGACGTGCTGGTCTACCAGGACAACAGCACCACCCAATTCAAGGCGCGCTTCAGCCAGGACGCGCGGCCGGGCTTCCAGGATGACGATCTCGGCTTCTACAGCTACAAGCTGGCCAAGCCGCTGGCGCCGGGCGCGCAGCTGACCATGGAGTTCGACGTGGTCTACCTGCCCGTAGGCATCTTGGGCATGGGCCAGGACACGCCGGTGATCGGCAACGGCACCTTCTTCAACAACAGCGTGCTGCCGCACATCGGCTACCAGCAGGCGGTGGAACTGAGCGACGTGCGCGACCGCAGGAAGCACAAGCTGCCGGCGCGCGAACGCATGCTGCCGCGCGACGACCCGGCCGGCCTGGCCAACAACTTCGCCAGCAACGACGCCGACTGGATCAGCTTTGACGCCACCATCAGCACCAGCGCCGACCAGATCGCCATCGCGCCGGGCACGCTGGTCAAGGAATGGAGCAAGCAGGGACGACACTACTATCACTACCAGATGGACCAGCCCATCCTGAACTACTACGCCATCCAGTCGGCGCGCTACCTGGTCAAGCGCGACTGGTGGCAGGACGTGGGCATCGAGCTGTACTACCATCCCGGCCATGAGTACAACCTGGACCGCATGGACAAGGGCATCAAGGAAGCGCTGGACTACTACACGCGCAACTTCGGCCCCTACCAGCACAAGCTGGTGCGCATTGTCGAGTTCCCGCGTTACGGCACCTACGCGCAATCGCTGCCGACCACGATACCGTATTCGGAATCGATAGGCTTCATCGCCAAGGTCAACGACAAGAGCCCGAAGGACATCGACTATCCGTTCTACATCACCGCGCACGAAGTGGCGCACCAGTGGTGGGGCCACCAGCTGGTCGGCGGCAACACGCGCGGCGGCTCGGTGCTGAGCGAAACGCTGGCCGAATACTCGGCGCTGATGGTGATGAAGAAGAATTTCGGCGCGGACAAGATGCGCCGCTTCCTGCACTACGACCTGGACCTGTACCTGGTGGGCCGCGCGCTGGAGCGCAAGAAGGAATTGCCGCTGGCCGAAAACGAAAGCCAGAACTACATCCAATACCACAAGGGCAGCCTGGCGATGTACCAGTTGCAGGACATCCTGGGCGAAGCCAAAATCAACACCGCGTTGAAGGAGCTGCTGGCCCAATATGGCCGCAAGACCGGGCCGTATCCGAGCGTCACGGTACTGGTCGAGGCGCTGCGCAAGATCACGCCGCCCGAACAGGCCTACCTGATCGACGACCTGTTCAACAACATCGTGCTGTACGAGAACCATGCCGTCTCGGCCACCGCGCGCAAGCTGGTGGACGGCAAATATGAAGTGACGTTCGCGGTCAGCGCCGCCAAGGTGCGGGCCAACGACCAGGGCGCGGAAAAAGACGCGCCGTTGAAGGACTGGATCGACATCGGCATCGACGACAAGGACGGCAACAGCCTGTACCGCGAGCGCAAGCTGATCGAGCGCAAGGACAATCTGTACACGGTGATCATCAACGGCCGTCCGGGCAAGGCCGGCATCGACCCCGACAACAAGCTCATTGACCGCAAGCCCGACGACAATATGATCAACGTCGAGCTGCTGGCCCAGTAAGGTCAGCCGTTCAGTGGCAAGCGGGGACGTGCCTAGGCCGTGACTTGCAGGGTGCTGACCAGCCCGGCATTGTAGGAATCGGCGATGACGGTGCCGGCCAGGTTGGGATTGGCCTTGAGCAAGTCCGCCCAATTGGCCGATGCCTGCGCGGACAGGCCGCTGACCGTCCCGGCGCCGGTGTAGACGCCCGACGCCGACGGCGCCGAGGCCAGGGAGGAAAGAACGGCCTGATCCTGCGCCTGCTGCGCCGTGGCGGCAGTATCGACCTTGCTGCCGTCGATGGGAACGGTGACCGCCTCGGTCGTCGTGCCGGCCTGCTGCAAGGCATCCAGCAAGCCTGACGGGGTGTAGACCGCCGCGCCGGTCGATCCGCCCAGCGACGCCACCACGGCCGACTCCGCCGACAGGCTGACCGCCTCGGACGACAAGGCCCCCGCCGCCGTACTGGAGACGGAGGGCACATACGGCTGGTAAGCCGGACTTGCGCTAACGGAGTTGAGGGCGACGGTCATAGTACCTTCAATATAGGTGTTCGGCCCCGGCGGTGCAAGCGAAAAAAAGCCGGGCGTTTTGGAGGCGCCCGGCTTGCTTGGGATGTCGACGATCAGATCTTGGCGGCATCATGGTCGCGCTTGACCTGGTCCGCATGGCGTTCCAGCTTCTCGTCGCGGCGCGCCACCTGCTCCTGGTGCTTGTCGACGCTGCGGCGGGCGATCACTTTCTCGTCATGCTTGATGGCCTGCTTCTCCACTTTGATGTTTTGCTGCTCGGCGCGGCGCGCCTGGTCCAGCTGCTGGGCGCCGGCCAGGTCGCCCTTCTTGACGTCGGCGTGTTCGACGCGGGCCAGCGCGTTGCGTTCGCCGCGTTCCGCTTGCAGCTGCTGCTGGCCTGCCGCCACCTGGCTTTGCTTGGCCGCGATCACTACGTTGTCGCGCTGGATCTGGCGGGTATCCTGGTGGATCTCTTTGACGTCCTGGCGGATCTGAGCATTGTCGTGATGGACTTGTGCCACTGGAGCGGTCTGCGCGAAAGCTGCGGCGCTGATCATGGAAAGCACGCCGGCGATCATCAGGGATTTGGTTTTCATGATTGTGTTCCTTTTCTAGTGGTTGGCAGACCGCTGTGCATCAGCGTCTTGAGCAATTAACGCGACCGCCCCGGCGGCAGACGACCACAGTTCAGTAAGAAAAGTTACGAGTTGTATCCTGCCAGCGCGGCCGCCAGTTCGCGCTGCCAGGCGCTGGCCTTGACGCGATTCCACACCAGCGCCACCTGCTCCACGCATTCGAACGCGCAATCGCTCACGTGGATACGGCGCAACTCGGGATCGGCCAGCGCGAAATCCGGCAGGTAGGCCAGCGCCTCGCCCGATTTGACCAGCGCCAGCAGCAGTTGCAGATCGTCGGTCCAGTAGCGGATCTTGCGCGGCAGCTGGTCGTCGCGCCAGCCGTCGGAACGGGCGCCGCGTTGCACGCCGCAAAACAGCGAACGCGACGGGCAAGCGAAATCGTGCGCCAGCACTTGCGCCGTGTCCGCCTTCAGCAGCGGCGTCGGCGGCAACGAGGCCACCAGCGGATGACGCTGCCCCGCCACCAGGTGCAAGGTCACGCTGCCCAGCGGCGTGACCTGCCATTCATCCGACCAGTGCTCGCCGCGTCCCTCGATAACGTCGCCGGTGACGATGGCGGCGTTGATGTCGCCGCGCAGCAGCGCCGCCAGCGCCTCATCCTCGAACATGGCCTGCATGCGCAAGCTCGCTTCCGGGTAGGCGCGCAGCGCTTGCGACAGCATTTGTCCATGCCGCCACAGCAGGATGGCCGGGCCGGCGATGCGGCTGTCCACGGCGGCGCGCTCGCCCATCAGGTCGGCCTTGGCCTGGTCGGCCAGCGCCAACAGGTTCTGGGCGCGGGCCAGCAGCAACTGGCCGCTGTCGTTCAACACCAGCTGCTTGGCGCTGCGGTCGAACAGCGACTTGCCCAGGCTGTCTTCCAGCCGCTTGAGCGCCTTGGACACCGCCGACGGCGTCAAATGCAGCTCCAGCGCGGCCGCGCCCAGCGATGGACGGCGGGCGGCGCTGACGAAAACACGCAGGTCGGAAAGATTCATGATGTCCAAACAGGATACAAATAGTGAATTTAAGTTGCTTTACTGGATACGAAGAGCATCTTACCATCTGCAGCATGACTACTCTCACCCAACAACAATGGATCTACCGCCGGCAGCCGGTCGGCCAGATCACGGCCGAGCACTACGAGCTCGTTGAACAACAACTGTCGACCACGCTCGGCGACGACGAGGTGCTGATCGAAGCACGCTGGTTCAGCGTCGATCCCTATATGCGCATCGGCCAGTCCACCAAACCGACCTACGACAGCGAGCCGCATCCGCTCAACACCGTGCAGCAAGGCGCCGTGGTGGCGCAGGTGCTGGCGTCGAACGCGCCCGGCTTTACGGCCGGCGACTGGGTACAGAGTTACACCGGCTGGCAGACGCATGCGCGCGTCCACGCCAGCGGGCTGAAGCGCATCGACCCGGAACTGGCGCCGGTGACCACCGCGCTCGGCGTGCTGGGCATGCCGGGCCGCACCGCCTGGTTCGGCCTGACGGAATCGGGCAAGCCGCATGCGGGCGAGGTGGTGGTGGTGTCCGGCGCGGCCGGTGCGGTGGGCTCGCTGGTGGTGCAGTTCGCCAAGCGCCACGGCGCGCGCGTGCTGGGCATCGCCGGCGGCCCGGCCAAGTGCGACTGGCTGCGCAATGTGCTGGACGCGGACTGGGCCATCGACTACAAGGCCTACGCCGACGCCGAGTCGCTGGGCGCGGAAATCAAACGGCTGACCGGCGGCGTCGACGTGTATTTCGACAACGTCGGCGGCATGGTGACCGATGCCATCATCCCGCTCATCAACCGCCGTGCGCGCATCGTCATCTGCGGCCAGATCAGCCAGTACAGCGGCGGCCTGGAGACGCCGGAACTGGGGCCGCGCCTGCTGCACCACATGCTGTACCAGCGCGCCACCATCCAGGGCATGCTGGCGCGCGACTACCTGCATCGCATGGACGAGATGATCCACATCGTCGCGCCGTGGGTGAAGGCGGGCGAGATCGTGTTCGAGGAAACCGTGATCGACGGCTTCGCGCAATTGCCGGCAGCGCTCAACTCGCTGTTCACCGGCGAGCATCGCGGCAAGCTGCTGGTGAAGGCATGAAGGCCGCGCTGCTAACGCTCGCCTTGATCGCCGGCGGCGCCGGCGCGGCGGACGCCAGCTACGGCGAGCACGGCATGGCGCTGTTCGGCGGCAAGGAAGGGCTGTACGCATCGCACCTGCCGATGTTCCATGCGCCGCATGATTATCAGGTGATCCTGCAAGTGCATGTGGCCGATGCCGCCACCGACGCCGCGCTGCGCCGTCGCCTCGACGGCAAGACCGCGCTGTGGACCATCGCGCCGGAGAAGTTCGAACTGTCGCGCCTGGCGCCGGCGAGCGCCGCGCCGCTGCGGCAGTTCAAGGCCGACCTGGTGCTGGGCCATTTCGAGCAAGGCGGCAAGACGCAGTTCGCCGCTTCCACCGTCGTGGTCGACAAGGTGCTGATGTACCGCCAGTTATCACCGGCGCAGAAGACCAGCGCCGACGCCAGCTACGTGCAGATCGGCATGGGCAAACAGCGCTACCTGGTCAAGCAGATCGACAGCCGGCCGGATTTCGACCATATCGTTTCCTACGCGGCAGCCGGCGGTGCATCGACTGCTGCCATCACGCTCAACAAGCAAGCCTTGCAGCAGCCGGATGCGCAAGCGCTGGCCGCCGCTCTACATGTGCCCGCCAGCGCGATTCGTGGTACGGTCTATTTTTACACCGACGATTTGAAATGACATGGTTCCAGCAGCATACCAAGGCCTGTGGCGCCGCAGCGGCATCTGGCGCAGCAACGGCAGCAGCGACCTGAGCACGCAAGTATGGTGGTTCCAGGCGGAGCGCTATCACATCGACCTGCGCATTCCCGTCGACCGCAACGGCATCAATGGCTTCGCCGGCGAAACCGTGGTGGAGGGCGAGCGCTGCACCTGGCATCCCGCCATCGCCTACCCCGCCCTCAGCAGCGAGCTCGACGCGGGCTGGATGCGCTTCGACGATGCCGACCACGTCCACGAAACCGGCCTCGACAACAGCTACGAGGAAGACTGGTACCGTGAACCTTCCGGCGCCATGCACGGCCTGCGGCTGGAAGATCCAAACAGCGACCAGCTGGCCTATCTGCTGATCAGCGACGACTGGCTGGCCTGGGCCTGCGGCAGCCCGGACGGCACCTGCGAAATCACCATCTACCGGCACGAACAGGAACAATGGATCGCCATCGCCTCCAACCTGGAAGCCACACACCCGGTCGCGCTCAGCAAGGAAGACGTGCTGCAATGGCAGGCCGGCAAACTGGTCGATATCCCTATGAAGCAGGACAAGACCTGGCGCGTTTAGCTCAAGCGAAAATCCGGCTTCCCCTTCGGATCGATGGCCCCGCTGACACAATCCAGGCGAAGCAGTTCCGGGCGCGACGGCAAATCGGTAGGCAATTTAAGATTCCAGGCCAGTCCGGTGCAGCGCATGGCGCATAGCACCCACCAGCCCGGGTCCCACTCGCCAGCACGCAGGCCTAGGCGGGCGGAGCCGGGGAACGCATGATGGTTGTTGTGCCAGCTCTCGCCCATCGTCAGTAGCGACGTCAGACGAATGTTGTGGCCTTGTACGGCCGCGCCTTGCACTTCATAGTGCATCTCGCCGTGGTTGTGAGCGAAGTAGCCGATCAGCCAGTGGCCAAACACGCCCGCGGTCACCCGCGCGCAAGTGCCGAAGAATACGAACGACCAGCCGCCCCAGCAAAACAGCAGCACAGCTACCGGCAGTTGCTGGAGCATCCAGGTCCGTTCAAGGAATCGATAGAAACGGTCATCGGCGATGCGCGCTTCAATGCGGACTTGCGGCTCGTCGGCCAGGCGCAGTTCACAATTCAACTGCCACCAGGCATCTACCCACGCCGAGCGGCCGTGGCGCAGATAGTCGTGGCAGTCCGGCAAGCGCTGCGCGTAGTCGCGCAGTTCATGCTGACGCAGCAGACCCAACGGCCCTGCCAGCCCGACTTGCACGCCAAGATAGACCAGCAGATATTCCAGCCATTTCGGGCATAGGTAACTATCGTGTATCAACTTGCGATGGCTGCCCAGTGAGTGACCGAACAGCAGCACGACTGCGGTAGACACCAGAAACAGGACCAGGCCAGCCAGCGAAAATGTAGCGTACCCGCCGAACAGCGCAGCCGCAGCCATGCCGAGGAACCACAGCGACTTCAGCGGCGCGTAGCGCACCTCGCCAATCACCACACTGCTGGCAGCGGCTGCACGGACACGATGTTGCTCGATGCTGGAAAACGGACGGGACATGGTGCAACTCCTTTCGGTAGTAGGCGGATCAGGTAGCTTTTTTCTTGCCCAACGCACGCGATTCGCGCTTCAACTTGCCGCCCACCGGGCAGACTTCCAATGCATAACCAGTCAGGGTAGTCACCAGGCTGTCGGCATTGAGCTTGTAGAGCACAAACTGCCCCTTGCGCTCGCTGGTGACAAGGCCTGCATTTTCGAGTATCGACAAATGGCGTGAAATCGCAGGCGCACTCATCTCGAAGCGGGTTGCCAGGTCAGAGGTCGACAACTCAAGCTCCGACAGATACGCCAGGATTTTCCGACGTGGTTTTGAGGCTAAAGCCTCGAATACGCGATCCAAGTCCATAAATTAACCTATTAACGAATAAGTTAATATTTAAATCCTTTTCGGACGGCATGTCCACTACTTTCGGCAAGATCAAGGATCGCGTCCACGCGATATACTAAAGTCACACAAGGACATCAGATTCTGGAGCCAAGCATGTCACCAGCCAAACAACGAGTAATCAGTCTTCTGGAGTCTCTGCCAGATGACTGTTCGCTAGACGATATCCAGTATCATCTTTACGTGCTCGCCAAGATCGAGAAAAGCGACGACCGCGTAAAAGCTGAGGGAACGCTTTCGCAGGAAGATGTCAAACGGCGCCTTAGCAAATGGCTCGAAGGATAGTTTGGTCGGAAGCCGCAACTGAACAGCGGCTTTGCATAGGTCCAGCTTCGACTAGAGGGATTTCATCCAGTAGCCAGGTCGTTTCTTGTCGTGCGCAATCGCAAAGATAATAATCTCGGCCGTCTCTTCGCGGTACACCACCGTAAATGGAAAGCCCTTAACCTTGGTCTTACGCGTACCAGCGGGCCCCAATGGTCCACCTGTAGGGAACTTCAAGATCAGATTGAACGCCGCTTGCACGGCAAGTCGAAAACGCCGGCCGGCTCCGGGTTGCAGCTTCTCGAAATACTCCGTCTCGCGCAAGAACTCGGCGCGGGCTTCGGCTCGTATGCGGAGACGTTTCTGGTTCAAGGTGCTATACGTGCGGCATCATTCATCACGTCATCCACCTCGAATAACTCGCCGTCCCCGCGCTCATGGGAGGCGACGCGACGTTCGATTTCCACCATCCATGCGGCATCGACCTCGCCCAACGCATCGTTATGCAACGACTGGAGAAGTAAGGATAGCAAGCGTAGCCGCTCATGGGCAGGGAGCTCGCAGCCCAAAGCGGCAATTTCAGAAACACGATCGGTCATGATCACTCCTGACGTAGAGATGCGAGCTGAATTGTCTACTCGCCGGCTAAAGGAACTCATTGCAGTATATCTTGAAATAAAAACGGGACCATCAAGGTCCCGTTTTTATTGGCTCCGCTGAATTTACTCAGCGGTGGCGGCAGCTTTCTTAGGCGCTGCTTTTTTTGCTGGCGCTTTCTTGGCCGCCGGCTTTTTGGCTGCCGCCGCCTTGGCCGGAGCCTTGGCTGCGGCCACCTTCTTGGCCGGCGCTTTCTTCGCCGGCGCCGCGTCTTCCGCTGCACCGTCCGCGCCCTCGTCCGCTACCTTGGCCGCTTTGCCTTTGGCCGGAGCCTTGGCCTTGCGCTCTTCGAACTCGAAGCTGATCTTGCCGTCCTTGCCCTTGGTCAGGAAAGCCTTGAACGGACGACGCGTGCGCTGCGAGACAAAGCCAGGCAGCAGGTCGGTCTTGCCATCGTTGAGCAGCTTGACCATTTGCTCCGGCAGGATCTCCTGCTGCAGGATGATGCGGCCGCTGCGGAAGTCGCACGTCTTCGGCTTGGCGACGCTGTTTTCGCACACATACGCCAGGCCCATCTCGTACACGCCGCCGGCGCACTTCGGGCACGGGCCCAAGGCGGTCTGGCCGGTGAAGTCGACCGGCTCGGCATCTTCCGAATCGTCGTTCTGGCCGAAGTCGAACTCCAGCTTGAAGTTCTTGATCTCTTCGTCGCGCACGATGCGCAGGATGGCCGCGAACGGACGTCCCATCTTCGAGCGGAAACCTTGCAGCGGGCCGATGGTCCGGTCCTTCAGCAATTGCTCCACTTCCTCGATTTCAAACTGGCGGCTGCCCGGCGTCTTGCTCATCGAGAATTCGCACTTGGTGCAGGCAAAGCGGCGATAGTTTTCCTTGACCACGCTGCCGCAGTTCGGGCACGGCGTGTGCAGGGTGTGGTAATCACCCGGGATCGTATCGTTGTCGTATTCCTTGGCGCGCTTGACGATGATCTGCGTCATCTGGGCGATTTCACGCATGAACTCCTCACGCGAGATCTTGCCCTTCTCCATCTGCGACAGCTTGTATTCCCACTCGCCGGTCAGTTCCGGCGCGGTCAGTTCGTTCACGCCCAGGCCGCGCAGCAGCGTCATCAGCTGGAACGCTTTGGCGGTCGGCATCAGTTCGCGGCCTTCGCGCAGCAGGTAGCGCTCGGTCAGCAGACCCTCGATGGTGGCGGCGCGCGTCGCTGGCGTGCCCAGGCCCTTGCCGGCCATCGCATCGCGCAGTTCGTCGTCCTCGACCAGCTTGCCCGCGCCTTCCATCGCCGACAGCAGCGTCGCTTCCGTGTAGCGTGCGGGCGGCTTGGTGACCAGGCCGTTGGCGTTGACCGTGTCGGTCAGCACCTTCTCGCCCTTGACCACCGGCACCAGGTTGCCGTTGGCGTTGCCTTCCTTGTCGTCGTCGGTCGAGGCTTCCTTGCCGTAGATCGCCAGCCAGCCCGGGTTGGTCATGACCTTGCCTTCAGTCTTGAACTGATGGCCGGACACTTCGGTGTAGCGGGTGGTGACCTGGAACTCGGCAGGCGGGAAGAACACGGCCATGAAGCGGCGCGTGACCAGGTCGTACAGCTTCTGTTCCGGCTCGGACAAATTCTTCGGCGCGATGGTGGTCGGAATGATCGCGAAGTGATCCGAGATCTTGGTGTTGTCGAAGATGCGCTTGTTCGGCTTGACCCACTTCTTGTCCAGGATCTGCTTGGCGAACTGGTGGTAGTTCGGGTTTTCCTTGACCACTTCCAGCGCCTGCATCACGGTCGGAATGTAATCTTCCGGCAGGTGGCGCGAATCGGTACGCGGGTAGGTCAGCGCCTTGTGCTTTTCGTACAAGGCCTGCGCCAGGCCCAGCGTGTTCTTGGCCGAGAAACCGAAGCGCGAGTTGGCCTCGCGCTGCAGGCTGGTCAAGTCGAACAGCGCGGGCGCCATCGACGTGGTCGGCTTCGATTCTTCGGTGACGGCGCCCTGCTTGCCGCGCACGGCCAGCGCGATGGAGTCGGCCGCGGCCTTGCTCCACAGGCGCTCGGCGCGTTTTTCAGGGTCGGTCTCGTCCTTCTTGAACTTGGTGTCGAGCCAGCGGCCTTCATAGATGCCGGCCGCGCAAACGAACTCGGCGCGCACTTCCCAGAAGTCGCGCGAGACGAATTTCTTGATCTTCTCTTCCCGCTCGACCACGATCGACAGCGTCGGCGTCTGCACGCGGCCCACGGTGGTCAGGTAGAAGCCGCCCTCTTTCGAGTTGAACGCGGTCATCGCGCGGGTGCCGTTGATGCCGATCAGCCAATCGGCCTCCGAGCGGCAACGGGCGGCGTCGGCCAGCGGCATCATGTCTTCGTCGCTGCGCAACTGGGTGAAGCCTTCGCGGATCGCGCCGGGCGTCATCGATTGCAGCCACAGGCGCTTGACCGGTTGCTTGGCCTTGGCGTTCTGCGCGATCAAACGGAAAATCAACTCGCCTTCGCGGCCCGCGTCACATGCGTTGATCAGGGTGGTGACGTCTTTGCGCTTGATCAGCTTGTTGAGCACCTTGAGGCGCGCCTCGGTCTTGGCGATCGGGTTCAGCGCGAAGTACGGCGGGATCATCGGCAGGTGGGCAAAGCTCCATTTGCCGCGCTTGACGTCGTGTTCTTCCGGTACGGCGATTTCCAGCAGGTGACCGACGGCGGAGGACAGCACGTACTCGTCGGATTCAAAGTACTCATCGTGCTTGGTAAAGCCGCCAAGCGTCTTCGCGATGTCGTTCGCGACAGAAGGCTTCTCGGCGATGATGAGGGTTTTGGTCATATTTTGTATCTCGTTTTTTAACACTTGGGATGGGTGCAGCATGCGCATCATACATGGATCGTGTCGCAGTCTGCACTTTTGCGATGCGGATGGCAAGGCCGAGGCGTCACAGTCTTGTCAAAGCGCCAATGATAAGCGCGTTGCCGGCCCGACCGCAAGCAAACAGCGCCACACCGCGGCAATACGGCATATCAGCCGGCGGAATGTTGCTTAAATCATTACATTATGGGGAGTACAGGCCGCTGCGGCGGTCTATATTAGTGCAGCAGGCGGGGCGCCTGGTCCTCGTCGGAACCGAACAGGTCGTCGAACATCAGCGCGTCCGGCTCTTTTCCTTGGCTCCAGAGCAACATCAGGACGATGACCTTGAGCTTGCCCAGCGATACCGGCGCCTCTTCCAGCGCCAGCGCGCGCTCGATGACGATTTCGCGCTGCAACGGCGACAGCACCTTGGCCGACTCCAGGAACTGGATGAAGCCGATCGCGGCCGAACCCAGCACGTCCTGCTCTTCTTCCACGTAGAAACGGGTGCCGGTGGAGGACGCGGTCAGGGTCTGCTCCACCCCGGCGATGGCGTTCAGGTCGGTCAGCCAGACCAGCGCCTCGGAAATCTCGACATCGTCAAAACCGACAGCCGACAGTTTCTTGGCCAATGCGGCCGGTTCCGGGCAGGCATCGGGACGATAATAAGTCTCGTAGAGATAAACAAGGATGTCGAACATGGCTCTACTCTATCAGTTAAAACAGATCGGACACAAGTGCCGGGCAGTTCGCCTTTTCTTCCCACCATCATGCGCGCAAACGCTGAAACATGCCACCTGGCAAACGTTCGACCAGGCCGGCCAGCTCCAGCGCCAGCAACTGCCCCTGCAAGTCGGCGGCGGACTGGTTCAGCCGTAGCGCCAGCAGGTCGGCGCCGGCCGGATGCTCGCCCAGCGCCGCCAGCACGCGGTCGACAAAGGTGTCGTCCAGCGGCGGCCGGGTGCCGCGCGCGCCGGGCTTGAGCAGCTTGAGGTCGGTCAATATGTCGGCCGCCGTCTCGACCAGCTTGGCGCCGCTCTCGCGTATCAGCGCATGGCAGCCCTTGGCCAGCGTGGCATGGATGGAACCGGGGATCGCATACAGCTCCTTGCCCTGGTCGATCGCCAGCTGCGCCGTGATCAGGGAACCGGACTTGGCGGCCGCCTCCACCACCAGCACGCCGCGCGCCAGGCCGCTGATGACGCGGTTGCGGCGCGGAAAGTTGTCGCGCAGCGGCGGCGTGCCCAGCGCGTATTCGCTGACGATGCAGCCCTCCTCGGCGATGCGGCGCGCCAACTCCTTGTTGCGGGCCGGATAAATCCGGTCGGGGCCGGTGCCGATCACGGCGATCGTGCTGCCCGGCCCGTTCAGGCCGCCGGCGTGCGCGGCCGCGTCGATGCCCAGCGCCAGCCCGGAAATGATGGTCAGCCCGGCCTCGGACAGGGCCTGCGCCATGCGGTCGGCGTTCAGCATGCCCTGGGCGCTGGCGTTGCGGGCGCCCACCACCGCCAGCGACGGCCGCCCCAGCAGTTCCGCCCGACCCTTCAGGTACAGCAGCAGCGGCGCGGCGGCGATATGGCGCAGCGCCTCGGGATAGTCGGGATGGTCGTAGCTCAGCAGACGGTTGCCGGGCTGCTGCTGCCAGGCCAGCGTGGCGTCGACCAGGGCGGCCAGCCGGTCCGGCGGCGCTTGCAGCAGGGCATCGGCCTGGCCGGGCTTGACCTCTTCCAGCAGCGCGGCGCGGCCGGCGCCGAAGATCGCCTCGGGCGTGACGAAGCGCTCCAGCAGCCGGTGCGCCGTGCCCAGGCCGACGCCGTCCGTCATCTCCAGACGCAGCCAGCCCGCCAGCGCGGCGGCGCTGATGGGCTGGAACGTGGCGGTAGGGGTATCCGTGGCTTGCACGGCGCGGGTCACTCCGGCGACTTGGCGACGTCGCCCACTTCCACCGGCGCCGACACCTGCATGATCAAGCCGTAGGAAATATGCTTAAACACGCGGAAGATAAACAAGCTGCCCACTTCCTCGTCCGGCAGCTTGACCTGCTGTTCGCGCATGCCCAGCCAGCTTTTGGAGGCGGTGGCGTCGCTGACAGTCTTCCCCGCATGGTACAGCTGCAGCACGGAGCCGATGTCGAGTCCATCAAGCTTTCCGCGATTAATGCTGACAACCTGGTTCTGGCCGGCGTGCGTGACGCCGCCGTAGATCGCCACCACCCGCGCGCCCACCTTCTGCTCGGGCGGATGCGGCACGTAGTTTTGCATCGGCATCGGCGGAATCGCGCGCAGCTGGTCGCCCTTGCCCATCTCCTCCTTGGCGCTGGCGACCACGAAGGTGTGGACGTCGCTGGCGGCGCCGGGCCGGGCTTCGGTCTGCAATTTCAGCGTGCCGAGGTAGAACGCCTCGTAGCCGATCACGGCCTTGGTGATCGGGTCTTTCAGCTGATTGCCGGGTCGGAACACCTGGAACGAGGTGCCGCCCTTCAGATCGCCGCGCACATAAGCCTTGTCGTCCTTGCCCAGGAACACATGGCCGTCCTGCGTAGCCACCACGCGCGGCGCACCGGCCAGCTCATCGTTTTCGATGATCAGCGGCTGGGTCAGGAAGGGTTCGATCACACCGGCCGGTATCGATGTCACGGCATCCTTGCCCAGGCCCTCGGTGCGCAATTGCGGCTTCAGGCGCAGGTTGGAGGCGCTGTTGCTGGCGTCATTGCTGGCGTCGATCTTATTGCCCAGGCGCAGGCGGCCGGCGGCGCGGTCGAACCAGATGATCTGGCCCGGATAAATCCAGTGCGGATTGGCGATTTCCTCGCGGTTCATGCCCCAGACGGTGGGCCAGCACCAGGGGCGTTCGAGGAATTTACCGGAAATATCCCACAGCGTATCGCCCTTGACCACCAGGTGCTGGTCCGGCGCATCGGCGCGAAACTCGCATTTCAGTGGCTCGGCTGAAGCTGCCGTCAAGCCCGAAAAAAGAGCCGCTAATACTAAGCGGGTGCCGACTGTGCTAAAATTTTTCATTAGTAGATCCAGTAAATGCGCCATAAATTGCGCAGGCACACGATAGCAAGAAGCGCCCAATCAACGGAAAAGGCTTGCTAAATTGAATCAAATTCTGCCCATAAAACCCTGAACTAGCAAGAGAAACCGCGCAATGACAGCCCGCGCGGTTGTTGCATTTTTGATCGGGAAAATGACGGCGGCGACGCCCTCGACGCGGCGCGCGTTATCAAGGCACTCACTTAGTTTTCACATAGTTATCAACACAGTTACTGCATATGGCCATCTTAAATATTTTGCGTTACCCCGATCCGCGTCTGCATAAAGTCGCCACCCCAGTCACCGTCTTCGACGCCAAACTGGAACAACTGGTCGCCGACATGGCCGAGACCATGTACGAAGCGCCGGGCATCGGCCTGGCCGCGTCGCAGGTCGACGTCCACGAACAACTGGTCGTGATCGACATCTCCGAGACCAAGGATGCGCTGGTCGCCTACATCAATCCGGAGATCATCTGGGCCAGCGAAGAGAAGCAGATCTACGACGAAGGCTGCCTGTCGGTGCCGGGCATTTACGACGGCGTCGAACGCCACTCCCAGATCAAGGTGCGCGCGCTGGACGTCAAGGGCCAGCCGTTCGAAGTGGAAGCCGACGGCCTGCTGGCGGTCTGCATCCAGCACGAAATGGATCACCTGCTGGGCAAGGTCTTCGTCGAATACCTGTCGCCGCTGAAGCGCAACCGCATCAAGGCCAAGCTCGTCAAGGAAGAGCGCGGCATGGCGCGCGAAGCCCAGTTGCGCGCCGCCGGCCGCCGTTTCTAAGCCGCACAGGGATAACGCATGAAAGTCATCTTCGCCGGCACGCCGGAATTCGCCGCCGTGGCGCTGCAAGCTTTGCACGAGGCGGGCTTCGAGATTCCGCTGGTGCTGACCCAGCCGGACCGCCCGGCCGGACGCGGCATGCATCTGCAGCCATCGGCCGTCAAGCAGTACGCGCTGGCGCAAGGCATCGAGGTGCTGCAGCCGCTGTCGCTGCGCACCGACAGCAAGGACCCGGTGCGCGCCGAGCAGGCGAAGGAAGCGCATGCGCGTTTGCTGTCCACGCCGTATGACGTGATGGTGGTGGCGGCCTATGGCCTGATCCTGCCGCGCGCCACGCTGGACATCAAGCCCTGCCTGAACATCCACGGTTCGCTGCTGCCGCGCTGGCGCGGCGCCGCGCCCATCCACCGCGCCATCGAGGCCGGCGACAGCGAGACCGGCATCACCATCATGGAGATGGAGGAAGGCCTGGACACCGGCCCGATGCTGCTGATCGAGCGCATCGCCATCGGCGAGCAGGACACCACCGGCATGGTGCACGACAAGCTGGCCGCGCTGGGCGGCAAGATGATCGTCGAAGCGCTCAACAAGATGAAGCACGGCCAGCTGGAAGCCGTGCCACAGCCGGAAGCGGGCGTGTGCTACGCCGCCAAGATCAGCAAGGAAGAAGCGGCGCTGGACTTCACGCAATCGGCGCTGGAGATCAGCCGCAAGATCCGCGCCTTCAATCCCTTCCCCGGCGCGCATGGCGCGGTCAACGGCGTCAACGTCAAGCTGTGGGGCGCCGAAGTGCGGGAAGCCGACAGCAAGGCGCCGGCCGGCCAGGTGCTGGCGGCCGATGCGCAGCATGGCATCGTGGTGTCCTGCGGCAGCGGTTCGCTGCGCCTGACGGAACTGCAAAAGCCGGGCGGCAAGCGCTTGCCGGCTGCGGAGTTCATCAAAGGCTTCCCGCTCGAAGGTTTGAGCTTCGCTTGATGATTTAGCTTGCGCATGGCTTGGCCCTGGCCTTACCGCGCGCCGCTTCCTTTCGTATCCAATCCCGCACCACGACCGCATCCGCGCTGAGCGCGCTGCGGGCGATCAGCCAGTACGCGTAGTCGCTGGCCGTCGCCGGTAGCGCGCTGGCCAGTGCCAGCTTGCCCTGCTCCAGCAAGGGCCGCACCAATTCCAGCCGACCCAGCGCCACGCCCTGCCCCGCCAGAGCCGCCTGCACCACCTGATCGTACTGATTGAAGCGCAGCACGCCCTTGGGCTTGACGCCCCCCGCACCGGCGCCGCGCAACCACGCCGGCCATTGCAGCCACGGGCGCGACACGTCGTCAAACTCCAGCAGCACCTGTCGCCGCAACTGCGCCGCATCCTCGATCGCCGCCACCGCCAGCGCCGGATGCGCCACCGGCACCAGCGCCTCGTCGAACAGCCGCAGCGCACCTTCGGGCGCATCCTGCGGCCGGCAATAACGCAGCGACAAATCCACCTGCTCGCGCTCCAGGTCGACGAAGCGGTTGCTGGCCGCCACGCGCACATCGATCTGCGGCGCGGCCTGCTGGAAGGCGTTCAGGCGAGGCAGTATCCACAAGGCCGTCACGCCGATACTGGCGCTGATGGTCACCGCCTGGCGCGCATCGCCGGGCCGCAGGCTGGCGACCACTTCGCCCAATTGCTCCAGCATCGCATCGGCGTGGCGGAACAGCCGCCGCCCCTCGGCAGTGAACTCGATGGAGCGATGGCCGCGCACCAGCACGCGATAGCCCAGCGTGGCCTCCAGCGCCTGGATCTGGCGGCTGAGGGCGGATTGGGTCACGCACATATCCTGCGCGGCGAGCGTGATACTCATGCGCCGGCCGACTGCGACCAGGCTGCGCAGCAAGTCCAGCGGCGGAAGATCCAGGAGACGATTAACCATGCCGTGAATGTATCACGCATGCGTATTGGGAATGCGAAAGCACCAGGAATATCGTTTGAGCGCGGCGTGGCGATCGGATTCAATGGAGCTTTCAAGGAGGATGCGATGACACACACCACCACCGCCACGCTGGAGTACCTGCGGCCGACACCGGACCGGCCATACACCTACATGTACCCGCCGCCGGACGGCCAACCGTGGCAGAACGCCAGCTACCAGCGCATGCCGGTGACGATACGCGACGCCCGCGCCGACAGGCACCTGTCGCTGGACCGCGAAGGCTATCTGCTGCGCCACGTCCCCAGCGCCGTGCACGATTTCACGGACAAGGACGAAGTCGTGCGGCTCTACTATCCCGAAGTCGCCGAGCTGGCCCTGGCGCTGACCGGCGCCAGCCAGGCCTTCGTGTTCGACCACCTGGTCCGCAAGCGCACACCCGGCTCGCCGCAAGCCTTCGGCCGCATCGAAGGCCAGCGTCCCGGCGCGGCGGGCCGCGTGCATTGCGACTTCACGCCCGCATCGGCGCGGCGCAGGCTGGAACTGGAACTGCAAGGTGACACCGCCGACGTTCAGCGCTACAGCATCATCAACCTGTGGCGCTCGATCCGCCATCCGGTGCTCGACGCGCCGTTGGCCGTGTGCGACGCCCGCAGCGCCACGCCCGCCGACCTGGTGGCCAGCGATATTTTTTATCCCGAACGGAACGGTGAAATCTACCAGGCGGTGCACAATACGGATCACGCATGGTCGTACTTCCCGGCGATGACGCGCGACGAGGTACTGGTGTTCAAGCAGTTCGACTCCGCGCCCGGGCCGGTGGCCAGGTACACGCCGCACGCCGCCTTCGAACACGCCGACGCGCCGCCCGATGCACCGCTACGGGAAAGCATAGAAATCCGCTGCCTGCTGATCCACAAAGGGAGATAAAAATGAGGATGGAATTCTGGTTCGACTTCGCCAGCAACTACAGCTACCTGAGCGTGATGCGCATCCGCCAGCTGGCGCCGGACGGCGTGGTGTGGCGGCCCTTCCTGCTCGGCCCCATCTTCAAGGACGCCGGCTGGAACAACTCGCCCTTCGTGCTGCAAAAGGACAAAGGCGCCTACGTGTGGCAGGACATGCCGCGCCAGTGCGCCAAGTACGGCCTGCCGTGGCGGCAGCCGTCCACCTTCCCGCGCAACTCGCTGCTGGCGGCGCGCATCGGCATCCTGTGCGAAGAGCAGCCGTGGATGACCGACTTCTGCGAACGCACCATGCTGGCCAACTTCGCCGAGGACCGCGACATCGCCAGCGAACCATGCATGACGGAGATCTTGTCCGCGCTGGGACAAGACGCCACAGCCATCCTGCGCGCCGCGCAAACAGACGAGAACAAGGCCAGGCTGCGCGAACGCACCGAACAGGCCAAGGCCCGCCACATCTTCGGCGCGCCCACCTTCATGGTCGGCGACGCCATGTTCTGGGGGAACGACCGGCTGGACGACGCGCTGACGATGGCGCTCAGTTCACCGCAAGCTCCGCGCAGAACGGCCGGCTGATACTCTCGTCCTGCAGGATGGCGCGCAGCGCCAGCAGCTCGCGGTGCTGGCTCGCCAGCGCCTCCTGCTGCTCCTCGACTTCGCGCAGGCGGGTTTCGGTACGTTCCAAAATCTCCGTCTTCAGGCATTGGCCGTTGGCGCCAAACATGCCCCGGATAACATCGAGCGAGAATCCCAGGCGCTTCGACACCTGGATCACGTGCAGCCGCTCCATCGCATAGTTGGAGTATTCGCGATAACCAGCGGCGGTGCGCGAAATGGGCGTCAGCAGACCCTGCTCCTCGTAAAACCGGATGGTGGACGGGGTCAAGCCCGTTTTACGGGCCAATTCACCTATTTTCATTTTGCGCCTTGACTCTCAAGTTAGCTTGAAACTTATTATAGATCGGTACTCCAGAGCTTGCTAACTGGGGGCGCATTCACGATTTCACACTGGAGTTCACAAATGACCGATGTAATTGACAAACTGAACTGGCGCTACGCCACCAAGAAGTTCGACCCCGCCAAGCAGGTAAGCGACGAAAAACTGGAACACATCCTGGAAGCGATCCGCCTGGCACCGACCTCCAGCGGCCTGCAGCCGTTCGAAGTGTTCGTCGTCACCAACCCGGACATCCGCGCCAAGATCCAGGCGGCAGGCTGGAACCAGGGGCAAATCAGCGAGAGCTCGCACCTGCTGGTGTTCGCGGCGTGGGACGACATCACCGCCGACCGCGTCAACATGATGTTCGACCTGACCAACGAGCAGCGCGGCTTTATCAACGAAGGCTGGGAAGCGTACCGCCAGCGGCTGCTGGGCATCGTCGCCGCGCGCGGCCAGCAGGGCAATTTCGATTCGGCCGCGCGCCAGGCCTACATCGCGCTGGGCGTGGCCATGGTGGCCGCCGCGTTTGAAGGCGTCGACGCCACGCCGATGGAAGGCTTCGATCCGGCCGCCGTCGACGAGATCCTGTCGCTGAAGGAGCGCAAGCTGCGCAGCGTGGTGATGCTGCCGATCGGCTATCGCCAACCGGAAGGCGACTGGCTGGTCAACCTCAAGAAGGTGCGCCGTTCGCGTCCCAACCTGATCACCGAAGTCGCTTAAGGGGCCCCCGCAGGCGACAAGTCCTGCACGGCCTTCAATGCACCCCAATAGCCGGGCTTGGGGTGCTGTTGGCTATCGAAGAGCAAGGGCGCATCGCTGCGCCACCAGTCCCAGCCCGCGTTGCGGCTGGTATGGGCGTCGGAGATGCCCCACCACGTCACCACCGTCAACTCCGGATGGGAAAGAAAGACTTTCATCAGCGCTTCATAGCGTTGCCCCTGTACCGACAGGAGACGGTCCACGGCATCCGGCAGCAAGTAGGCATGGCGTTGATACAGGCTCATGTCCATTTCGGTAATCTGGTTTTCCAGTCCCAGGCGGGCGAACACCGCCAGCGTTTCATCCACCTCGGCAACCGCAGGTTCGAAAATCGAAATATGCATCTGGTGCCCCACGCCATGGACAGGAACACCGCGCGCCAGCAAGCCTTGCACCACACGCTGCAGGCATGAGCGCTTTGCGGGCAGCGTCGTCGAATAGTCGTTAATCATCAAGCGCGCGTCGGGATCGGCCGCGTGCGCGTAGCGGAAAGCCCAGTCTATATAGTCGGGGCCGACCACTTGCAGCCATTGGTCGTGGCGCAGACAGTCAGGCTGGGCCGGATCAATGACTTCGTTGACCACATCCCAGGTAGAGACCTTGCCCTTGTAGCGGCCCACCACTGTCTCGATATGCTGCCGCAGGCGCGACAACACCAGATCGCGCGACGCCGGTTGGCCGTCCTTGCCGGACCAAAACCAGTCCGGCGTGCGCTTGTACCACAGCAGTGTATGGCCTCTGACCGCCATGCCGTGCTGTTGGGCGAAATCGACGATCGCATCGGCTGGCGCAAAATGGAATTCGTTTTCGCTAGGCTGGATGCGCGAAGGCTTCATGACGTTCTCGGCCACGACGCTATTGAACTGTGCGGCGAGCAGCCGTCCCTCGGGCGTATTCAACTGGCCTGGTTCAACAGCGGCACCGAGCCGCAGCCTGCCGCGATATGCTTGCGCCAGCGACGGTATGCCGGCGGCAGGTTCCGGTGCAGCACAGCCCTGCAGGAACGCGGCGAACAGGGCGGTGAGCAAGGCGGAACGCAAGGCAGGGTAAGCCGTCATGATGACCTCGTTCAACGTGGCAGGACGAGGGCCGCGATCTTTGCCGCCAGCTCGTCTGGAGCTGGATCGCCAGCGTCATTGTTCGCCAGCACGGCGATGAAAATGCCCTCCTGCGGGAAGCGCATCATGTCGGCGCTGAAGCCGCCGATATCGCCACCGTGTTCAATCGCAGCTTTGCCCCGTATGCTGCGGACGAAAAAGCCGTAGCCATAGCCAGTCGCGCGTATGCCGTGCAGGCGGTAACTGGTGGCCATCCGCTGCCAGGATTCGGGTTTCAGCAACTTGCCGTGAACGATGGCCTGGTCCCACAGTGCCAGGTCATCGACACTGGTGCGTAACGCGCCTGCCGCGTAAGGCCAGCGCATGCTGTAATCCGGCGACACGGTCACCTTGCGGCGTTCCTGTGTGTAGCCGATGACGTCGGCAGCAGCGGCGGCGGTTTCGATGCGGGTGTGCGTCAGCTGCAGCGGCTCGAAGACGTTGCGCGCCATGAAGTCCGCGTAAGACATGCCGGACACGCGCTCGATGATGGCCCCCAGCAGGAAGTAGTTGGAATTGCTGTATGCAAAGCGGTCACCTTGGGCAAATTCAGGTTTGGCGTCTTTGAAGAAGGCGATGCCATCCTCCACGCTGACATCCGCGTTCATGCGTTCGACGAAGTGCGGCAGCTCGGTGTAATTCCGGATGCCGGAGGTGTGCGTGAGCAAATGCTCGATCGTGACCGGGCTGTCCGCCCCGGCGAAAACAGGCAGGTATTGCCCGACCTTGTCGGACAGCGCGAGCTTACCTTGCTCAGCCAGCAGTATGATTGCCGCTGCCGTGAATTGCTTGGTGATGGAGCCGACACGCAAGCTCATTCCGGGATCGAGCGCGACATTTTCGCTGACCTTGGCCAGGCCGTAGGCTTTGCGGAACAGCGGCCTGCCATGGTCGGTTACCAATACCACCGCACCCGGTACGCCGGGCTTGAGATAACGCTGCAGCATGGCGTCGATGGCACGCACGCGTTCGGCTGCGCCGTCATTCTGAGCCTGGGCTGGCAGAGCATCGGCGGCGGCCTGTGACGTCGCACAGGCACCAAACAGCGTCATGCCGATGATCAGAGCGCAGCGCGCGGGCGCCATGCGTAGCGGACGGGACATCTTGATGCGCCTCAGTTGCGCTTGCCAGTGGCCTGGTCGCGCTGCTTCTTGTAATCGTCGTAGCTGGTCGAGGAGCGGTTCATGCAAGTGCTGCGGTCAGGGTCGCTCATTGCGCTGCAACGGTCGTGTTCATGGTCTTGCAGGGAGTCATAAATGTTGGCGGTGCTACAGGCCGATAATACCGATGCCAAAGCCAGGGCAGTAAAGAGGATGGAGATGCGCATGTGAATTGGCGTTGATTTAAAGGGTATCAATTATATCAATCAACGCCGGAGCCTGATGAAGGCAAGCTTAAGGTGACCGCTTAAAGCCCACCACCTGCTGGCCTGGGCCGGTAACATTTCGGCATCACCCACGTGGTCGACTTAATCGCGCAGCGACACCACACGGTCGCCCTCGCCCGGCTTGCAGCCAGCGGCGATGGGCGTCCAGCCGCGATGGATGACGATGCGCTCATCGTCGTGGCACAACTCGACGCGTTCGCTGGCCGGATAGCGCTGGTGCACAAACGCCTCCACCGTGGACGGCAGGCTGACACGCAGCTGCATGGCAGAACGGTCCTCGTCCGGATGGTCGTCCAGATGCAGCAGCGGCACGAAGTGCGAAGCCAGCATCAGCAAGCGCGAGCCCACCTGCACCGGTTGCGGCGTATAGCGCGCATCGCGCAGCCAGGTTTGCGCGCGTACGCGCAGGTCGTCGCCGTCGGGCAGATCGCCCCAGCCGGCGGCCAGCATCTCCATCACCCATTGATTGCAATTCTGGTAGCGCACGCTGAACGCGTAGGCGCTGGCGCTGTACTGGGACGCCAGCAGATGCTGCACGCGCGGCCCGTCGAGCAGCGCCGGGCGCAATGCGGCGATCGCCTCGTTCGGCAGGCGCACTACGGAAACATAGCCCAGCGCCGGATCGTCGGTGCCGAGCGCGAAGCCGGCCAGGCCCTGGTCGAAGATGCGGGGACGGCTTTCGTCGCAGGCATAGTACAGCTGGCGCGCGGACCAGGCGCCGGCCTCCGAACGCCACGCCAGCGCCGCATGCGAATAGCGGATATCGAAGCGCGACAAGTCCAGGCCCGAGCGGCTGACCAGCGCCACGCCATCGCCGACGCCGGCCAGTTCCTCGCGCAGCACGGCGGCAAAGCGCAACAAGCGGTCTTGCTCGGCGGCGGACAACGGCTCGCCGCGATCGCAAAACCGGGAAGATCCGGACGAGCCGGCGGCCTGCGCCGCCCCGCCCGCACCGAGCGCCGCGCAGGTCAACGCGACCAGCGCCAGCGCGCGGCCTGGCTTCAAAGGCTGACCGGACGCGAAGCCAGCTCGCCGTACCACTCGTCGGCCAGCACCAGGTAGAACGGCTGATGGGTATCGCCGCGGCCGAACTCGATGCCGTACACGCGGTTCTGCGCATACATCGCATCGCCGACTGCGAGCTGCTGCTTGTCGAAGGTGGTCTGCGGCAGATCCAGCACGATGCGCTGGGCCGGATCGTTGGCCTGCATCGTGATGCGGGTGCGGTCGCTGCGTTCCGGCGTGGCGGCGATCTGGATGATGCGGTACTCGCCGTCGGCGACCTTGCGCTTGTCGCCGCCCGAGCTGTTGCTCGAACCGTTGAGCGAATCGGAAATGCTGCCGCTGGATGCGGAACCGGCACTCGACGCCGACGAGGCGAAACTTTCGGCGTTGGCATGCAGGGCCAGGCCCAGCGCGCCGGCGGCGACGATGAGGCGGAATGGGAGGGAAATAGGCATCGGATATCCTCAGTTTTTTCAAACAGCAAGTATAGATGTTTTCAATTGAACGCGGCCAGCAACTCGTCCGCGCCGTTCCTGATGCCGGCTTTGGACGCATCCATCGGCCCCAGGCTGGCCGAGATATTCATCGGGCTGGGATACTGTTTGGCGACATACGCGCTCACCAGCAGGTTGGTGCTGGCATCGTACAGCTCCACCGCATAGCTCACCGATCCGGTAAAGGTGCCCTCCTTGCCCCGTATGCTCTGCACGATGTTGTACGGGCCGCCGACCAGGTCGAAGCGCGTCACCGTGCTGAGGAAGCGCGTGCTCGACTTGGCGCCGGTCAGCGTCAGTTTCAGGCGCAGCGTTTTCCAACCCGCGTCCCTGCTGATACGCAAGCGGTTGCGCAGCTTGGACTCGAACTCGCCCTGCATGTAGGCGGCCAGCATGTCCTTCTGTTCATCGCTGACCTCCTCGAACTGGCTGTCCTGGCCGCGATAGACCAGCACCGGATCGATGATGATGCTCGAATAGTCGCGCAGCGTCACCGCCGTCGAGTAGCTGTAGGGAACCCGCCCGGACTTGTCGTCCGCGTTCGGGCGCAACTGAGCTGCCGACGCCAGGCCGCCATAAGCGACCGGCTGGGTGCTGGCACAACCGGCGATGGCGCCGCATAGCACCAGCAGGATGGGAAACTGCAATTTGAGGGAGGAGTGCATGGCATGGCCTTATTTGTGAGGGAAGAAGCAACCGTTCAAGATTTCCATAACTGAACACACTGGTACAGTATTGAGTGATTAGCCACCACTGTCAAGCGTGTTTGCGCATAAAATGTACGGTAGCGTTCAGATATGGAGTAGCAATGAAGGTACGTACCGAGGCGCGCCGCCAGGCCATCATCGAGGCAGCCGACGCGCTGTTTCAGGAAGCCGGCTATGACGGCGCGTCGATGAATGAGGTGGCGAAGCGTTGGGGCGGATCGAAAGTCACGCTATACGGCTACTTCCCGTCCAAGGAAGCGCTGTTTGTCGCGGTGGTGCAATCCTGCGCCACCGGCCACCTGGCCGACGCAACGCGGGAACTGTCGACCGCGCCGATGAGCCGCGCCGGGCTGGAGTCGGCGCTGGAGCACTTCGGCCAGCGGATGCTGGGCGTGCTGGCCAACGACAAGAGTGCGCTGGCGGTCTACCGCATGGTGGTGGCTGAAGCGGGCCGCTCCGATGTCGGGCAGCTGTTCTATGACGCCGGTCCGCGCACGTCGGTGGAGACGCTGGCGGCGGTGCTGTCGGGCGCCATGGAACGGGGCGACATCCGCCAGGCCGATCCCAAGGTCACCGCCCAGCAGTTCCTGTCGCTGCTGACGGCGGAAGTGGACGTGCGCCTGTACCAGCGCGACCCGCCGCCGCTGTCGCCGCAGGAAATCCGGCAGGTGGTCAAGCGCGCCACCGACATGTTCTTCGCCGGCGCGACGCCCAGGCCGCTGGCAACTGGGAGTTAGTTGAGTTGCATGCCGGCTTAAGGCTTGTGCATGTGGCTACGCAAGAGCAAATTAATCCGCTGCTGATAGTCCGAGCCCTTACTTTTGAACCACTCATAGATATCGTGGTCCAACAGTACCGTATCTTTTTGCGTCAGCGGCGGCCGCATCTTGGCGTCCTTGCAAAACTCGTCATCGAGCTCGGGAATGTCGCTGAAATCAATAGCCTCGTTCATATCGTTTCTCCTCCGACGGCGACGACCTTTCAAGTATAGAACGCGCCGCGGCATGGCGCTCACCGAAGTATGCGCGTAGCCACGGGAGCTGAAAAAACAGGCAAATTTGGCAGATTGTTGCTGCGCCGCGGCAGTCTGCTGAAGCAAGTTCCGCGATGCCGTATAATTTTAGACCGCCAGCAACTCCCAGCGCGCTCGTCCACGACCACAGAAAGTAACAAATGAATAACAACGTGTCCCGCCCCGTCATGTCCAAGACCGATGCCCAATTGCGCGAGATCCTTGCGCGCCGCATCATGATCCTCGACGGCGCGATGGGCACCATCATCCAGCAGTACAAGCTGGATGAAACCGCGTACCGCGGCGGCCCCAACGGCCGGTTCATCGATTTCGCCGCCCCCGCCGGTTCCGGCGCGCGCGAGCTGTTCGTCAAGGGTAACAACGAGCTGCTGACGCTGACCCAGCCGCACGTGATCCAGGAGATCCACGAGCGCTACCTGGCCGGCGGCGCCGACCTGATCGAGACCAACACCTTCGGCGCCACCACCATCGCCCAGGACGACTACCACATGGGCCACCTGGCCTACGAGATGAACGTGCAAGCAGCCAAGCTAGCGCGCGCCGCCTGCGACAAGTACAGCAGCGCCGACAAGCCGCGCTTCGTCGCCGGCGCGCTCGGACCGACGCCAAAAACCGCGTCGATCTCGCCGGACGTCAACGACCCGGCCGCCCGCAACATCACCTTCGACCAACTGGTCGACGCCTACCACCAGCAGACCAAGGGCCTGATCGAAGGCGGCGTCGATGTGCTGCTGGTCGAGACCATCTTCGATACGCTGAACTGCAAGGCCGCGCTGTTCGCCATCGACAAATTCTACGAAGAGAACCCCGGCGTGCCGCGCCTGCCGCTGATGATCTCCGGCACCGTGACCGACGCCTCCGGCCGCATCCTGTCCGGCCAGACCGTGCCGGCCTTCTGGAACTCGGTGCGCCACGCCAGGCCGCTGACCATCGGCCTCAATTGCGCGCTGGGCGCGGCGCTGATGCGGCCTTACGCCGAAGAGCTGTCGCAGATCGCCGATACCTTCGTCTGCATCTACCCGAACGCCGGCCTGCCCAACCCGATGAGCGACACCGGCTTCGACGAACTGCCGGCCGACACCTCGGCGCTGCTCAAGGAGTTCGCCGAAGCGGGCTTCATCAACATCGCCGGCGGCTGCTGCGGCACCACGCCGGACCACATCCGGGCCATCGGCGAGATCCTCTCCAAGGTCAAGCCGCGCAGCGTGCCGCACGTGCCGGTGGCGCAGCGCCTGTCCGGTCTGGAGCCGTTCACCATCGACGACGACTCGCTGTTCGTCAACGTCGGCGAGCGCACCAACGTCACCGGCTCCAAGGCCTTCGCGCGCATGATCCTGAACGAGCAGTACGACGAAGCGCTCAGCGTGGCCCGCCAGCAGGTGGAAAACGGCGCCCAGGTCATCGACATCAACATGGACGAGGCGATGCTCGATTCGCTGGCGGCCATGACGCGCTTCCTGAACCTGATCGCCTCCGAACCGGACATCTCGCGCGTGCCCATCATGATCGACTCGTCGAAATGGTCGGTGATCGAAGCGGGCCTGAAGTGCGTGCAGGGCAAGTCCATCGTCAACTCGATCTCGATGAAGGAAGGCGAAGAGGAATTCATCCGCCAGGCCAAGCTGTGCCGCAGCTACGGCGCCGCCGTCATCGTCATGGCCTTCGACGAAAAAGGCCAGGCCGACACCTTCGAGCGCAAGACCGAAATCTGCGAGCGCGCCTACAAGCTGCTGGTGAACACCGTCGGCTTCCCGCCGGAAGACATCATCTTCGACCCGAACATCTTCGCCATCGCCACCGGCATCGAAGAGCACAACAACTACGCGGTGGACTTCATCAACGCCACCCGCTGGATCAAGGACAACCTGCCGCACGCGAAGATCTCGGGCGGCGTGTCCAACGTGTCGTTCTCCTTCCGCGGCAACGACCCGGCCCGCGAAGCGATCCACACCGTGTTCCTGTACCACGCGATCAAGGCCGGCATGACCATGGGTATCGTCAACGCCGGCATGGTCGGGGTGTACGACGACCTGCCGGCCGAGCTGCGCGAACGCGTCGAGGACGTGGTGCTGAACCGCCGCGACGATGCCACCGAGCGCATGATCGACATCGCCGGCACCTTGAAGGCCGGCGCCGGCAAGCAGGATGCGCAGAACCTGGAATGGCGCAACGCCCCGGTCGAGAAGCGCCTGGCGCACGCGCTGGTGCACGGCATCACCCAGTTCATCACCGACGACACCGAAGAGATGCGCCAGCAGGTGCTGGCCGCCAACGGCCGCCCGATCCACGTGATCGAAGGCCCGCTGATGGACGGCATGAACATCGTCGGCGACCTGTTCGGACAGGGCAAGATGTTCCTGCCGCAGGTGGTCAAGTCGGCGCGCGTGATGAAGCAGGCCGTGGCCCATCTGATCCCCTACATCGAGGAAGAGAAAAAGGCCGAGGAAGCGCGCACCGGCATCGTCGCCAAGCCGAAGGGCAAGATCGTCATCGCCACCGTCAAGGGCGACGTGCACGACATCGGCAAGAACATCGTCTCGGTGGTCCTGCAGTGTAATAACTTCGAAGTGGTGAACATGGGCGTGATGGTGCCCTGCTCCGAGATCCTGGCGCGCGCCAAGCTGGAAAACGCCGACATCATCGGCCTGTCCGGCCTGATCACGCCGTCGCTGGAAGAGATGGCCCACGTGGCCAAGGAAATGCAGCGCGACGAGCACTTCCGCATGCTGAAGATCCCGCTGCTGATCGGCGGCGCCACCACCAGCCGCGCCCACACCGCCGTCAAGATCGCCCACAACTACGAGGGCCCGGTGGTGTACGTGCCGGATGCATCGCGCTCGGTGTCGGTGGCGCAGTCGCTACTGACGCCGGAAAGCCGCCAGCAGTACATCGACGATATCCAGCAGGATTATGTGCGCATCCGCGAGCAGCACGCCAACAAGAAGGCGCTGCCGATGCTGTCGCTGAAGGACGCGCGCGCCAACAAGATGGTGGTGCCGTTCACCGGCGCGGCCGCGCCGGTGAAGCCGAAGTTCATCGGCCGCCGCGAGTTCAAGAATGTCGACCTGGCGACCATCGCCAAGTACATCGACTGGGGCCCGTTCTTCCAGACCTGGGATCTGGCTGGTCCTTTCCCCGCCATCCTGACCGACGAAGTGGTCGGCGAGGCGGCGACCAAGGTGTTTGCCGAAGGCCAGGCGCTGTTGAAAAAACTGATCGACGGCCGCTGGCTGACCGCCAACGGCGTGGTCTCCCTGCTGCCGGCCAACACGGTCAACGACGACGACATCGAGATCTACACCGACGACAGCCGCGACACCGTGGACTTCACCTACTACGGCCTGCGCCAGCAAGGCGTCAAGCCGGTGGTGGACGGCGTGCAGCGCCCGAATCAGTGCCTGGCCGATTTCATCGCGCCAAAAGCGTCGGGCATCAAGGACTACATCGGCATGTTCACCGTGACCGCCGGCCTGGGCATCGAGAAGTACGAGCAACGCTTTGAAGACGCGCACGACGACTACTCGTCGATCATGCTGAAGTCACTGGCCGACCGCCTGGCCGAAGCCTTCGCCGAATACCTGCACGAGCGCGTGCGTACCGACCTGTGGGGATATGCCACCGGCGAAGCGCTGAGCAACGACGACATGATCGCCGAGAAGTATGTCGGCATCCGTCCGGCGCCGGGCTATCCGGCCTGCCCGGAGCACACCATCAAGCGCGAGATGTTCAACACCATGCAGGCCGAAGACATCGGCATGGTGCTGACGGAATCGTTTGCGATGTATCCCGGCGCGGCGGTGTCGGGCTTCTACTTCGCGCACCCGGAATCGAAGTACTTCGTGGTCGGGAAAATCGGCGAGGACCAGCTGAACGACATGGCCGCTCGCCGTCAGGTGGACAAGGCCGACATGGAGCGCTGGCTGGCCCCTAACCTGTCCTGATTCAGAGCGGCGCCAGCGCCGCCACGGGAGCCGGCGCGCTCGCCGCCGGCTGCCCCATCAGCATGGAGTCCGGCGGCAGGCTGGCCTGGAACAGCTTCAGCGCCTCCGCCGTCAGCGCTACGAAGGCGTTTTGATGCGCCAGCAACTGCTGCGTCATCCACTGCCAGCCTTCCTCGGTTTCATGCAGCCACACCATGCCGTCCGGGAAGGCGTCCGGGATCGCGTCCGGCGGCGCCTGCACGGCGATGCGGCTGTGCGGTCCCCACAGGAAAGCGGGCGGCAACTCGCGCTGCCAGCCATAGCCGTTCTTGACCGCATAAGTGTGGTTGTGGCGGAAAGTCAGGTCGACCACCTCGCGCTCGGCGATCAGGTCGTCGGCCGATTCGATCCAGCAGTGATACGCCCCGCCAACTGGATTGGCGAAGGCGTCGTTGTCCATCATGCGCATCAACTGGCCGCCACCGCAATCGACGGCGGCCAGACCCGCCACCGGCCGGTACACCCGGCCCAGCACGATGCTGATCAGGTTGGAGCCGACGATGGCGTACACATGGCACAGCGAACAATATTGTTCAGGATAGTATTGGCGGATCACCTGGTTCACGCAGTGCGCGATCAGGGCCCTGACGGATTGCGCCATTCAAAAGCTCACGAAAACGGTTTGTATCCTTATGTAACGGGTTGTTTTGCAGAAACTTTAGGCTAATGTTGTGCCTGGTCTGGTTTGATCAACTTTTAGTGGCCCAGTCCTGACCTTGCAGATCGCATCTGACCACCGGCGGCTTGCGCCCCGTTGCGGACGTTCGTTATTCAGTCGAAGCGACGCTCTGGTCAAGTACAGATGACGCCTTTTTATTTGGCCATGCCCAAGTGCTCGTTACAACACAAAATGAAGCCAGACCAAACATAAGCGCAGCTTGAGCCAATTGGTTATGAAAGAGAAAGTACTGTGACGCGTCAAATTTCAGTGTTGACCGCTTTGTCCATGAAACATATCGCTCCATCGACTCCCCTCTCCAATAATCGAGCACATAGCCGCGTGGCGGCGGCTTACCAGCTTCGGCAACTATGCTTGCATCAAATGGTGGAGGCGAAAACATCAGGGGACTACCTTCTGGGAGTGATGCCAAAATGCGAAATTCTTCTTGCGTAGGGAGTCGAGAATTCTTTATATAAAAATCATCAATTAGAGTCACGGCATCTGTAAACTCTCGTTCAATCTCGTGGCTCCTAGCAATACTCCCGTCAATCATAGAAGTGTTGAAGGTTGCGAGTAACATCAGTGCGGGCACAAAGGAAATTACTGCGAGTATCACGCTGATTAGCTTGTTTTGAAGGCGAGCCATTGGATTCCAGTGCATTTAACGTGTTTTTTTGATTGTAGTGAACGGCTGCTGCTGGCCGTGTGCCGTCTGCAACGCTGATCGCCTATTCATATATCTTGCCGCAGTAAAGGAACACTGCAAACTTCTTCCATGGTGACGCTGTTGAAAGCCCCTGGCTAACTCCGAATCCAGAATCCTCGGCCCAGCTACCAGAAGCCTCTAAGAAATCTTCAATTGAATCATTTTCCCAAGCATTGCAATCGGTTCGCCGGTCGCTAGCAAGCGAACGGACAAACTCCAAAAACGTCGCCTCATCAATTACCGCTTCAAGCTGTTCGTGCAACTGCATGTTTCGCTTCCAAGTTAGTGTCGATACGCTCCGCGCCTAACCAACAGCTGAGCATTAGTAAGATTTTCCTACAATCGAATGCCGTAGTTTCTGACACAGAATCGCAAGAGCCACCGAGCCGCCAAGAATCGGAGGAAACACAGAAACAAGTCCGTATAACAAGAAGCTTCTACCTGACTGCTTAGCAGATAGTCCGAGGAGAATGTGAAACGTTATGAACGCCAGAATCTCGAGGGCCTTTACTTGTGAAGTCCACTCTTGCTCAGTTCGAAGTCCAATGAAGTGAAGAATGGCTAACCCCACAAGGGCACTAAAAGCAATGAAGGAAAATTTAAGTGTCTTTTTGGATAAGACGCTGTTTTCAGAGAATATCGCTGGCCTGTCCATTTGAGGGTTGATGCCTTATTGGTGAACGCTGCATTTTACGCCAATGTATTAAAAATGTTTTAACTCGACGGCTAGTAAACACGTGTTGGCATCTGCCTGGGAACGTCAGCTATTGGCCGTACCCGGCCGAAGGCGATCAGGATAGCAGCTTACCCATCTGCAAAACTCCCGAATTTCCACGCAGCGCGGAAACCGCCCGTTGCGGTCATTCGCCTTTCGTGGTGGGGCGTCTGAAAATGAGCAGCAACAGGAGAATCGCAATCATCGTCAGACCAACTAATCCAACTATCACTGCTGGTCCGACCCATGGCACAAAATCACTAAAATAGGTCAGAGCCGACTTTGCATATAGAGCGCTCATAATGCTGCCGAGTAACACACCAGCTACAGCACCGTAGAAATTTCTTCGCGACAGTCCAGGTTCGTATCGATTTGATTTATTCACAGAAACTTTCCGGAAAATTCATACTCACAAAATATACCGCGACCGGCGGCTTCTGGCCGCATACAGTCCAAACCTGCAAATCCATCAGCTGCGGAGCCAATAGTAAAGGTCGTTTTTCGAAGTCATGTGTTGAGGGTGCGCTCCACTATTTTGCGAGTCAGGAACGTCTACCCGACGTTCCCAAAGAGGGAACCAGGCGCTATCACGGACTTCTTCAGCTGCCGGCTCACGGACGTTTTTAGCCATGGCACGGTCACATGCACCAAACTGAATAAAGTTGACCTGAGCTTCTATCAAACTCGCTGGATTCGGACCACCTCCCTGACTGGGGAAGTAGAGTTGGAAGACGTCGTCCTCCCAAAAACAAATCGGGCAAATATCATAGGAGCCAGGAAACTCGCCAAACACCTCATACCCGCAGCAAGGACATGTGAACATAAACGCCTTCAAAAAATACTTGTCACCGTCGGCTTCTGGCCGATAGCAGCACCTATTGCCTAGTCCATCGTCCAATTGTATTCAATAAAAGACCATGCCTCGACCCGTTTTCCATCATCAGTTGCAGGAGAAAATTTACATAGTTCAATTCCATCTTTAACGGCGGAATCCAGTATTGAGAAACCGCTTGACCTTACTAATCGAGTATTGCGTACACCGCCGTTTACGTCGATTAGGAAAGCCATTTTCACGGTTCCGGTATTATTGTTGCGCAATGACTCCTTGGGATAGTGCGGCATGTCGCAAGTTTTCATTTGAATCATGGGGGAAATAAAAGGATAATTGATTTTCCAATCATATTTAAATGAAAACCAAGCATCAACAGCAACTCCCTCGTGCATTGCCGGGATAAATTTACAATCTGTCACTTCGTTCAAAGTCGCACTGTCGAGACCCTGGCTATCAGATGGGCGGGTTATCTGTCCGTCTCCTACGCTGCCATCCGCTCGAACAAGCAATTTCATCTCAACAACTCGAGCCATCTTGTTCGGAGTTGAACTCGGCCAGGCGAGTTTGCAAGGCTCTGTATCATTCATTGCCGCTGGAGGCATAGGGTTCGATGAATTACCTATCTCCGCAGCAACGACGTAATTTGGTAGACATATTGCAAAAAGAAAGGCATAAATTAGTAGCATAGATGGTGCAATGCTCAAATTGTTTATATATCTGAATCTATAAAAATAGATGTTTTGGTTAGCAGTCAGGTTTCGTTCCATATCAAAAATCAACTACGCGACCGGCGGCTTTTGGCCGGTTCCGGCCGATCACACAGAATAGCATCTTGCTCATCTGCAAAATCCACGAATTGTCACGCAAGGCGGAAGTCGCCCCATTGTTTTTGGTCGGGGTGACGGTCAAGCCCGTCAACAGCGCGACTGAATCGATCATGTCAAAGTTGTCAATAACTGGGCGGAGACTCACTGAAATATTATAGAAAGAAAACTCAGACCTTACCCAGTCGCAAGGCGAACTTGAGTGTAGCTTTTCATAACCCTATGCGGAGTTTGGCGCGCCTCTTATATCTCAGACTCTATGAACTTATCTTTGAAGTTTGCAAACAGCATCTGTCGAATTAGCGGGACAGGCGACGGCTTGCGAAGGGGGAGCCAAATACGATGTTCGGCTCCGTAGACCTGAACCGAGAGCTGATAAGCACCACGCCAACGGCTCGGATTTTTGGTGAAAATTACCGAATTTATTTCCGAGGGTGTAAATAATATTGTGTAAACGGTCATTTGGCAGGACACTGCCGCCATCAAGGAGATTTAATGACCGTTGT
>NZ_JBWKQE010000021.1:0-128269 GCF_059418605.1 Duganella sp. GW821-FHT07G03 | reverse complement strand
GGCGGACGCGGCGAGGCTGCGACCGGCGGTGCGGGCGGCCTGGGCGGCGCGACCGGCGCGGCGACGGGCGGCGCCGGCGGCAGCAATGGCGGTTCGACCGGCGGCAACGGCGGTCTGAGCGGCGCGGCCACCGGCAGCAATGGCGGCAACGGCGGCAATACCGGCAACGCCGGCAACGCCACCGGTGGCGCCGGCGGCTTGACGGGGGCGGGCGGCGCGGGCGCTGCGGGCGGCGCGGCCGGCAGCGGTTCGGGCGCGGCCCACACCACCGGCACCGGCGGCGGCGCCAGCACCGGTCCGGCTTCGTCGGCCAACACCACCGGCGTGCCTAGCGGTACCGAAACCACGGCCACGCCGCCGCCCAGCCAGACCTCGACCGGCAGCAGCGGCGCCGGCACGGGCGGGGCGGGCACCTCGGGTAATGCCACCAGCAGCACCGGCACCGCCACCGGCGGCGCAGGCGGCGCCGGTGCGGCAGGCGGCGCCAGCGGGGCAGGCGCGTCCGGCACCGGCGGCAGCAACACGGCCGGCAATGGCGCGGCGGGCGGCGCCGCCACCAGCGGTGCGGGTGGCGCCGGCGCGGGCGTGACGCAAACCGGCGGCGCCGGGGCGAGCGCCACCACGGGCGGCGGCGGCACGGGCGGCGCCGGTGGTGCGGCCACCAGCACCGGTGCGGCGGGCGGCGCGGGGGCGGCCGGCGGCAACGGCGGCAACAGCGGCGCGGCCAGCAACACCGGCGGCAACGGTGCGGCAGGCGGCGCGGCCACTGGCGGTACGGCCACCAACGGCAATCCCACCAACGGTAGTTCGACCGGCGGCGCCGGCGGCGCCGGCGGTGCGGGTGGTGGTGGCAACACGGGCGGCGCGGGCGGCACGGGCGGCACCATCACCGGTGGCGCGGCTACCGGTGGCGCCGGGGCGGGTGCTGCGGGCGGCGCCGGCGGCGACGTCTCGGTGACTGCGGGCACGTTCAACATGTCCAACACCATGAGCAGTGTCGGCCAATCGGCGGCCGGCATCATGGTCATGGCGCAGAACAGCGGCATCTCTTCACTGGTGCAGCAGAGCGTCAACGTCCAGGCCAACCTGTCGGTCGGCAAGTAATGGCGGGCGCGGGATGTGGGCGCGGCGGTACGGCGCGCGCATCCCGCCATCTACAGGGGGTACGGTATGCAGATACCAGTCATCAGTTTTTGTGCCGCGCTGGCGCTGGCAGGACAGGTGGCGGCGGCGCCGGTGATTCCAGCGCTGGCCGAGCCGGCAGCGCAATCCCGGCCGGCGTTGCTGCCGGACGCCATCGTCATCACGGCGGCCGATCCCGCCGGCTTTGACGGCGCGTCGGTGCCGGCCGCCAAACTGGCCGGCAAGCGCGCGGGCGCCGATGCGGTCAACAACGATATGCAATTGAACGGCGCCGTCAACGGCAACACGGCGGTCAACGTCTACACCGGCGCCAACGCCATCGGCAGCGGCTCGTTCAGCAACGCTTCCGGCTTGCCGGTGGCGATACAGAACTCCGGCGCCAATGTGCTGATCCAGAACGCCACCATCATCAACATCCAGATGAAATGAAAACACCAGCATGCATCATCGTACTGGCCGCCATCGCGTGCGGCCAGGCCGGCGCGGCGGACTTGCCCGGCGTGGCCGGCGGCAGCTATGCGCTGCACGTCACCAGCCTGAAGGAGGCGCGCTTCCGCTCCACCGTGCGCCAGCAATTCGATTTCAGTTGCGGCTCGGCGGCGGTGGCGACGCTGCTCAGCTACCACTACGATACGCCCATCAGCGAACGGCAGGCGTTCGACGCCATGTACGCGCACGGCGACCAGCAGAAAATACAGCGCGAAGGCTTTTCGCTGCTGGACATGAAGCGCTACCTGGCCACGCTGGGCTTCATCGCCGACGGCTACCAGCAACCGCTGCACAAGCTGGCCGAGGCGGCGTTTCCGGCCATCGTGCGCATCCGTGAAAACGGTTATGAACATTTCGTCGTCATCAAGGGCATGGACGAGGGGCGGGTGCTGCTGGGCGATCCGGCCGGCGGCACGCGGGCCGTGCGGCGCGCCGATTTCGAGGCGCTCTGGCAAGACCAGTTGCTGTTCGTGATACACAACTGGCCGGGCAAGCCGCACTTCAACCAGGCGGCCGAGTGGCGCGTCGCGCCGCGCGCGCCGCTGGGCGAGGGCATCAACCGCGCCAGCCTGACCGACATCACCCTGCCCAAGAACGGCAGCGGCAATTACTGAACGGAGGCGCGCATGCGCACAAGCATCCTGAGCGTGCTGCTGGCCTGCGGGGCGGCGGCACACGCCGGCGATTTGCCGGACCCGACCGACGGCTGGACCGCCGTCGATGATGCGCGGCTGGAACAGGCGCGCGGCGGCTACGACCTGGGCAACGGCCTGGTGGTCTCGCTAGGTGTCGAACGTTTGGTTTCGATCAATGGCAGTGTTGTAGCGAATAGTCGTTTTGCGATCGCCGATGTGACAAAGTTGAGTGCGGTGGAAGCACAGATGGCCAGCGATGCGCTGGCCAATGTGGTGGTGCAGAACGGCGCCGGCAACGCGGTCGATCCGCTGCCGGCCGCGACGGGCATGGGCGCCTTGCTGATACAGAACAGCGTCAACGACCAGGCCATCCGCAGCCAGACCACCATCAGCACCAGCGTCAGCAATCTGGCGTTGCTCAAGGCCGTCAACTTTGAAACCCTGTTGCGCGACGCCCTGAGCGGTGCGGTGGGACCGAAATGAACACAACTCAGGAGGGCAGCGATGCGAGGTGCAAGATGGCAGGACGGCGCGGTGGCGCTGTGGGCGTTGGCGGCGTGCGCGGCGGCGCAGGCGCAGGGGGGCGAGGCGCAGCCGCCGGCGGTGGCGCCCTTGTTCGAACAGCCCGGCGTGCTGACGCCGCGCGGCAAGCTGGTGCTGGAGCCGTCGATGCAGTTCGGCTACTCGTCCAGCAACCGGGTGGTGTTGGTCGGCTACACCATCATCCCGGCCTTGCTGATCGGTTTGGTCGATGTGCGCGAGGTCAAGCGCAATACCCTGACCGGCGCCGTCAGCCTGCGCTACGGCTTGAGCAATCGTGCCGAGCTGGAGTTGAAGCTGCCCTATGTCTACCGGTCCGACTCCACCGTCAGCCGCGAGATTTTCACCGGCACCGGCGTCGACAATGTGTTCGAGACCAGCGGCAAGGGCGTGGGCGACGCCGAGCTGGCGCTGCGCTACCAGCTCAACCAGGGCGCGCCGGACCGGCCGTACTACGTGGCCGGGCTGCGCGTGAAATCGCGCACCGGCACCGATCCCTTCAGCGTGATCACCGATTGCAGCAAGCGTTGCGTGGGACCCAACGCCACCGGCACCGGCCTGCCGCTGGACCTGCCGACCGGCTCGGGCTTTTACGCGGTGCAGCCCAGCCTGACGTGGCTGTACGCCAGCGATCCGGCCATCCTGTTCGGCAGCGTCAGCTACCTGTACAACTTCAAGCGCAGCAACGTCAACCGCAAGGTCTTGAACGGCGACTGGGAGCCGCTGGGCACGGTGGCGCCGGGCGATGTGCTGGGCTTTAATTTCGGCGTCGGCCTGGCCTTGAACGACAAGGCGCTGATCAGCTTTGGCTACGACCACAGCTCGATCGCGCGCACGCGGCAGAACGGCGTGCCGGTGCCGGGCTCGGTGCGCACCCAGCTGGGGACGCTGCTGATGGGTTTGTCGTTTCGGATCAGCGACAAGCGCACCATCAATGTCTCGGTCGGCGCCGGGCTGACGCGCGACACGCCGGACGTGCAACTATCGTTCCGCATGCCGATGACGTTCTAGTCGAGTTAGCAAGCAAGTTGATTTTGCGGTATCGTAGCGTCTCTTGCTAGTCAACATAATAGGGACGCCATGATCACCACCACCTTGACCCGATCCGCAGCCGTGCTGGCGGTGGCCGCCGCCTGTTCGATGGCGCAGGCCGCCGCGCCGATGGCCAAGTTCCAGGCGCCCGGTTTTTACCGCGCCACGCTGGGCGACTTCGAGGTCACCGTGCTCAACGACGGCAGCATTGATTTGCCGGTCGACCAGTTGCTCAAGCAGCCGCCGGCCAAGACCAATGCGGCGCTGGCCAAGGCGTTCCTGAAGAGTCCGGTGGAAACCTCGGTCAACGCCTTCCTGATCAACACCGGCAGCAAGCTGGTGCTGATCGACGCCGGCGCCGCCAGCCTGTTCGGCCCGACGGCCGGCAAGCTGCTGGCCAACTTCAAGGCCTCGGGCTACAAGCCGGAGCAGGTGGACGAGATCTACATCAGCCACATGCACGGCGACCATGTCGGCGGGTTGGCGGCCAATGAGCAGCGGGTGTTCCCGAACGCGGTGGTGCGGGCCGGCAAGCTCGATGCGGACTACTATCTGAACCAGAGCAACCTGGACAAAGCGAGCGGCGAAGAGAAGGAAGACTTCCAGGGCGCGATGATGTCGCTCAATCCCTACGTCAAGGCCGGCAAGTTCCAGCCCATCATCGCCAACAGCGAGCTGGTGCCGGGCATCAAATCGTATTTCAACGGCGGGCACACGCCGGGCCACATCACCTACGTGGTCGAGAGCGCGGGGCAGAAGCTGGTGTTGCTGGGGGATTTGCTGCACGTGCAGGCGGTGCAGTTTGAGAATCCTGGCGTCGGCGTCAACTTCGACAGCGACAGCAAGGCGGCCATCGCCGAGCGCAAGGAAGCGTTCGCGGCGGCGGCCAAGGGCGGCTACCTGATCGGCGCGTCGCACCTGTCGTTCCCGGCGCTGGGCCACGTGCGCGCCAACGGCAAGGGCTACGACTTCGTGCCGGTCAACTACGCGCTGCCGCGCTAAAGGAGAGCGCTTCCACGTCATTCCCGCGCAGGCGGGAATCCATACTGAGCCCGCCTTGGACGCATACTATGGATTCCCGCTTTCGCGGGAACGACGGCAATCGGCGCCGCTGGCTTTATGCCAGCGCTGGGTAGTCGGTGTAGCCTTCTTCCGCCGGGGCATAGAAGGTTTCAGCTTTCCACTCGTTCAGCGGGGCGTCCAGTTGCAGGCGGCGCGGCAGGTCCGGGTTGGCGATGAAGGCCTTGCCGAAGGCGATGGCGTCGGCGGTGCCGGCGTCCAGTACTTGCTGCGCGGTCTGCTTGTCCATCTTTTCATTGGCGATGTAGACGCCGCCGAATTCCTGCTTCAACAACGGTCCCAGGCTGTCTTCGCCCACCGCTTCGCGCGCGCAGATGAAGGCGATCTTGCGCTTGCCCAGCTCGCGCGCCACGTAGCCGAAGGTGGCGGCCGGGTTGGAATCGCCCATGTCGTGCGCGTCGCGGCGCGGCGCCAGGTGCATGCCGACCCGGCCGCCCCCCCAGACGGCGATGCAGGCGTCGGTCACTTCCAGCATCAGGCGCGCGCGGTTCTCGATCGAACCGCCGTAGTTGTCGTTGCGCTGGTTGGTTTTGTCTTGCAGGAACTGGTCGAGCAGGTAGCCGTTGGCGCCGTGGATTTCCACGCCGTCGAAGCCGGCCTTCTTGGCGTTTTCCGCGCCCAGCTTGTAGGCGGCGACGATGCCGGCCAACTCTTCGGTATCGAGCGCGCGCGGCACCGGATACGCGCGCTGCGGACGCAGCAGGCTGACGTGGCCGTCGGCGGCGATGGCGCTGGCCGACACCGGCGCGTCGCCGTTCAGGAAGCTCGGGTCCGAGACGCGGCCCACATGCCACAGCTGGGCGAAGATCACGCCGCCAGCCTGGTGCACGGCCTCGGTCACCAATTTCCAGCCCTCGACCTGCTCGTCCGACCACAGGCCCGGCGTGTCCGCATAGCCCACGCCCTGCGGCGTGACGGCGGTCGCTTCGCTCAGGATCAGGCCGGCGCTGGCGCGCTGCACGTAGTACTTGGCCATCAGCGCGTTGGGCACGCGGGCGCCGCCGACGGCGCGGGCGCGGGTCAGCGGCGCCATGACGATGCGGTTTTTCAGGGTGAGGTCGCCGATGGTGAGCGGGTCGAAAAGATTTGCCATGATGAGTTTCCTATAAAGTCATTTGATCGATGAAGGCCTGGATGGTCGCTTCGTCGCGTTTAAAATAATTCCATTGCCCCACGCGGTGCGACGTGATCAGGCCCGCCTTGAGCAGGGTGGCCAGATGCGCCGACACCGTCGATTGCGACAATGCACAACGTCGGTCGATCAGGCCGGCGCACACCCCTAGGCTTAGCGGATGCTGCTGGTCTGCGAAATACACCTCAGGCTCCTTCAGCCACGCCAGGATCTGGCGCCGCATCGGGTTGGCGAGGGCTTTGTGGATAGCGTCTATGTCCATTTGCATGTAACGATATATGGATCGTCTTTTTCCGATTTCAATATCGGCATATTACGATATAAAAGAAAAACGTGCTGACGGCCAAAAAATCATTTATGTTATGGGAACATTGTTCGAAGTTTAATGAGGGCCGTATGTCGAGTCATTACCTGGATGTGGCCATCGGGCTGTCCTACACTTTCCTGGCCGTGAGCCTGCTGTGCAGCGCCACCCGCGAAGCGATCGCCTCGCTGTTCCAGACCCGCGCCAAGGTGCTGCTGGACGGCGTGCTGACCATGTTGCACGAGCCGGCCGGCAAGTCCCGCCTGCGCGGCGTCATGCCGTCGATCAAGCGCTTGCTGCGCATGGACGACGGCTTCAACCTGGCCAAGCTGGGGCCGCATTCGCTATCGGCCGCCGTGATGACCCATCCCCTGATCACCGGGCTGGCGCAGCAGGGCCGCATGCCGTCCTACATCCCGTCGGCGATTTTCGCGCGGGCCTTCGTGTCCACCCTGACGGCCAAATACGGCAAGGGACAAACGGCGGCGCTGTTGCTGGCCAACCTGGGCAATGAAGGCTTGAGCCGCACGCTGCTGGCGCTGATGGGCGAGGGGCCTGACGACCTGGCCGCGCTGGAAAGCGCCGTGCGCATCTGGTACGACACGGTGATGGACCGCATCACCGGCTGGTACAAGCGGCGTTCACAGCTGGTGCTGTTTTGCATCGGCCTGTTTTATGCGGGCGCGATGAATATCGATGCGCTGCAATTGAGCCAGCGTCTGTGGAGCGACAACGCAGCGGCGGCTACGCTGGCGCAGCAGGGCGCCGACGCCATCGCGGCCGGCCGCATGAAGCCGGTCGCGGCCGCGGTGGCCGGCGCGCCGGCTGCCACGCCGATGAGCCAGGTGATGGAAGCGAAAAAAGATAGTCAAGCGGTGCTGGCGCTGCCGATAGGCTGGCCGTCGTCGCGCTTTGCGGCGCTTGGTGGCAAAGGCGTGGGCGCCTTCATGGCGGCGCTGGCGTTCGCGCTGATGGGCTGGATCGTCACGGCCTTCGCCTCGTCGCTGGGCGCGCCGTTCTGGTTCGACGGCATCGGCTGGCTGCTGGCCCTGCGCGGCAGCGGCGCCAAGCCGGCTACCGAGCAGCCGGCGCCGGTGGTGATCGAGACCATCACCTTGCCGAGCCTGAACGGCGCCAAGCCTGCCGGCGCTTAGCCGGCGAAGTGCAGGGCCAGCGCGATCAGCGCCGGCAGGGTCTGGATCAGCAGGATCGAACGCTTGACCGTGACGCCGCCCCACACGCCGGCCACCGCCACGCAAGCCAGGCCGAACACCGTGAAGGCCGAGGCGATGGCCGGATTCGGATGCACAAAGCCGACCACCAGCGCCGCCACCAGGAAGCCGTTGTAGCAACCCTGGTTGGACATGGCCGGCTGGACGATGTCGGCCTTTTCCTGCGTCAGCCCGAACACGCGGCGGCCGCGCGATTGAAACAGCACCGTTTCCAACAGCACGATGTAGACATGTATCAGCGCCACCAGGCCGGTGACGATCTGCGCCAGTAATTGCATGGATGCTCCTCCTTGTTATTGATGAAGCATTATGGCCTGTGGCGGGCGCGGCGGGAAGCCACCAGCAGAGTTTGGCTGCCGGTGCTATAGTTTCCGGCAATTTTGGAGACACTCGATGACCTGGATAATCCTCATCCTGGCCGGCCTGCTGGAAGTGGCGTGGGCGGTCGGACTCAAATACACCGACGGCTTCAGCAAACCGCTGCCGACGGCATTGACGCTGGCCGCGATGGCCGGCAGCGTCGCCTTGCTGGGCCTGGCGCTGCGCACGCTGCCGCTGGGCACGGCCTATGCGATCTGGACCGGCATCGGCACCGTCGGCACCGTGATCTTCGGCATCGTCGTGCTCAACGAACCGGCCAGCGCATTGCGCGTGGGCTGCATCGCCATGATCATCGGCGGCATCGTCGGCCTGAAGCTGTCGACCGTCTGATCAGAAGCCGGGATTGGCGCGCGTGAGGTAATACCATTCGCTGTTGGCGCCGGCCGCGGCGTCGGGGAACAGGATGCGGCCGTCGAACTCGGCCAGCACCGGCGTGCCGTCGGCGCGCGTGCCGATCTGCTCGCCTTGCCGCACCGGATCGAAGCTGGACCAGGCGCGGCTGAAACTATCGTCGGCATGCTGCTTGTCGTAGACCGCGACCATGCTGAGCGCCTCCATCGCCTCGTCGGCGATCGGCGGCGGCGACGGCGCATCGATTAGGCCGAGGAAGGCCAGGGTGTTTATGATGGCGCGGTAGCCGACCTCGGGCGCTTGCGGATCGGCGTGCTGGCCGCATTCGAGCGTCAGCGCGTAGCCGCCGGTGCTGCGCATGTATTCGGTGGTGCCCATGCCGTAGCGCAGCACGGTTTCCAGCTGACTGTCGTCGCGCAGGCGGCGCTGCACACCGGCGCCGTAGGTGCGCAGCCAGCCATCGACGAAGCGCCGCACGCCAAGCCGGCGCGCCATCGCGCGCTCCTGCTGCGCGTGCCGGAACGGTTCCAGCGGACCGTCGTTGTTGCGCGGGCCGACCATGACGAACGGTTCGCTGGCGGCGTTGAACGAGTGCAGGTCCAACAGTACATCGTGCTGCGCCAGCAGCGGGCATAGCCAGTTGGCCACGCGGTCTTCGAAGTCTTGCGGATTCGGATTGGGGAACAGGTTGCGGTTCAGGTTGCGTTCGCCGGAGCGTTCGCCCTTGGCGTAGGCCAGCGGATTGGCGACTGGGACGAAGGTGACGCTGCCTTTGCGTATCGTCAGCTCGCCGCTGTCCAGCTGCTGCATCACGCGCGCGATGGCGCTGGTGCCGCAGGTCTCGTTGCCATGCACGGCGCCGGTGACGATCAGCCGCGTGCCGGTCAATTGGCCGCAGTACTGAATGGATTTGAATTGTTGATGGCTGGCGTCGATCATTCGGGTTCCTGGTCTTCGGCTGAAGTCGCAGTTTAACTCGACTAAACTAGAGTGCAATGCCGATTGGGGGGCGTCGGCGCCAGCGCGGCTTACCGCTGCTGGCGCCGGACGTCAGTTGATTGATTGTCTTGCCGATCAGTCTGGATCGTTTTGCACCTCAGGGTCGTGCATGAATTGCACACCCTTTTCATCCTGGAAGTTTAGGGTGATGTTCAACGTCATCTTGACCGTATTGGCATCGGTGAAGGTAAGTTGTTTGCCGCTGATGCTTACGCTAGGAGGGCTCAGTTGGCCGTTGTTTGGCGGTATGACGGTCATTCCGCATTCACTGTTGAATACGATATCGTTTTTTCCGCTGTCAAAGATTTGGTAGTTAATAACGGTATCGGGCTGCGTGATGGACGGAGCTGCCGGAGCGGTTTCTACGATATACGTGTTTGGTGTGGTGCCTGGCTTGACCTTGACCAGAATGTTGATGAATGGTGTGGAAGGAATGAGTTTGCTCATGAATTTGTCTTCTTTAGTGGGTGGGTGGAAAGGTATTGAATGTAATTAAGATCGCGATAAGACATCGCTTCCAATTGCTTACGCATCGGTGCTGCTTCTTCGACTTGGTCCAGGCAGGCGTGGGCCTTGACCCAAGGTGCGAGTATGTTGAAGTCGGCGCTGTCCTTAACCAGTGGTTGAAGCATGGCACGCACGGCTTCGCAATGATGACGTGCGGTATTGCGGTCTCCTTGTTCATTCATTTCCGCGCTCAGCAACAACGCGTTGGCAAGACTATTTCGTATCACTTGATCGGATTGGGTGGATGCGTATAGCTGCTTTAGTTTCTGCAACGCTGGAATCAAGCTCGTATTTGCGTCTTGGTATTTGCGTTCCTGTAGTTGTATCGCCGCCTTGCGCTGCTGTACGTTGGCGACCATGACTTGGAGGTTGATTTTTTTTGGCTCAAGCCGGCTTAGTTCGGCAAAATTCTGCTGAAGCGTGTCTAACTGGGTCAGTGTTAGTGCTGAATTGCGTTGTCCGTTTTCCGTTTCGATCAGGCGCAGCTCGGCGATATACAAATTGCGCTGCCAAGTGCGATTGCTCGGATCTTTTTCAACAATCGCGCTTAGCAAAGCGTGAGCTTGCTGAACGGCCTGATGACTGCCGATCAGGTCACCGCGCGCCTGTTTGAGATCTGATTGATGTGTCCAGGCGGCGGCCAATGTGTTGACCCATAAAGTTGCCGTCGGATTGCTATCGTGAAGCGTTTGCAGGAGCGCTAGTTCGCGTGCTCCCAAGGTTTCGGCCAACTCCAATTTGCCCAGCTGAACCTGGGCGCGCGCCTGCCACGACAAGCTGTTCGCCAGATCGGCGGCCAACTTGGGGTTTTTAGGATTGTTGGCATAGGCGCGTTGTTTTAGCGCCACCGAAAGTGCGAATTCTTGGGCTGAGCGTTGTACATCGCCGCTGTGTAAGGCTACAGTGCCAAGATTGTTATGGGCGTAGGACTGTTCGATCCAGGCATCGACAGAGTCTGGAGCGGCAGCTGCCCGGCGGTCTGCGTAGCTAAGATACTCCTCAAAATAGCGTCGCGACTCATTCCAGTCTTTCCGATCCAGTCGGATTTGGCCGAGCCAAAACGCATTTTCCCCTGCGCTTTTAAGCAAAGCGCCATCGTTGGGTTTTGTTTGTAGTTGCTTGCGTAGTATGTTGTGGCCGGCTAACAGGGCAGTGTTTGCGCCGGTTGAATCGCCACGCGCGATCTTGACCTCGGACAGCACTTGCAAGGACTTAGCGCGCTGAGCCAGTGCCGCATCCCCATCATCGCCACGCGCTGGATCGGATAGATATTTCAATGCGCGGTTGCTGACGCTATCGAGCAAGTCCAGCTTGCCCAACGGCCGCAGCTTGTCGACGAAGTCGCCCAGCATATATCCCATCAACTCCTCGGCCTCGGTGCGGTGCCGTTCGGCTGCCTGCTGCGCCGAGCGCGCCATCAGGAACATGCCGCCGGCCAGCAGCGTCAGCCCGGCCATGACAATGGTGATCGTCAATCGCAGTCGCTCGCCGCGCCGCACGCCTTGTAGCGAGGCGTGGACAAATGCCTGTTCCTGCGGCGTGAAGCTGAAGTTGCTGGTCTTGAGCAGCAGGCGCGCTTGATTGGCCTGGGTGCCGGACGGCAGCAGCATATCGGGTTTGCGGCCGCTGTCCTGCCAGCGCTTGGCTTGTGCGCTGATGCGGCTGCGCACCTGCAAAGCTTGGCGGTGTTCTTCAATCCACGCGACCACGCGCGGCCAGCGCCGCAGCAATGCCTCATGAGCGATGCCGAACGCCGGAGCGCCGCCGTGCAGATCACTGACAAACAGGTGAGCATCGACCAGCGCCTGCACCAGCGCATGATCGGCCTCGTCGCGCAGCGCCGACCATGGCACGCGGCGCGAGGTGACGGTCGATTCGTCTTCCGCTACCAGCACCAGTTGCGACAGCACGTGCGGCAGCGCGGCGATCTGCGCGCTGCCCAGCGCCGAGATGACTTGCTCCGCGCGTGCGCCGATCGCACCTTCCAGGCCGCCCAGCGCGTGGAAGCTTGCGTGGCTCAGCTCGCCGTCGGGAGTGCGCAGGCGGTACAGCTCTTGCAGGCAGTATTGCAGCAGCGGCAGCGTATCCGGGCCGGCCCTGGCGGCGTCGATCAGCACCTGGTCCAGCGATTCACCGCTGGCCGCGTCGACCGTGTAGCGCAGCTGCGCCACTTGCACCGGGTGGCGGATGATCTGGGCGATGTCGGCCGCGCCGGGCGGCGCCAGGTCGAAGTGGCCGCCGCGCAGCTTCATACTCATCAGCGCCGGGTAGGCCGTCAGATGAGGGTAGAAGTCGTTGCGGCAGGCCAGCACGAGCAGGATGCAGCCGGCACGCGCCAGCTGGTCGAGCACGTGGATGAACACGGCCCGCTCCTGCTCGCCGATGTGCGGCAGACGGAAGATGGCTTCGAAGCGGTCGATAAACAGCATCAGCCGGATCGATGGCAACTGCGCCTGCAGCTGGGCGATCAATCCCGGCAGATCTTGCGCCATACGCTGGGCCAGCGTCGCGGCGCTGCTGTTCTCAAACAGTAGACGGCCGTCCAGCTCGGCATCGAGCAGCACGCTGGCCAAGGTGTCGAGCAGGCCGGCCTGGTCCATGTCGGCGCAGTCCAGTTGCAGATGGCTGGCGATCGCCAGGCCGGACTCGGCCGGCGCGGCGCCCGCCTTCAGCGCCGGGATCAGGCCGGCCTGCACCAGCGAGGTCTTGCCGGCGCCCGACGGTCCCAGCACCAGCACCATCGCGCAGGCGGCCTGTACCTGGCTGACCACCACCTGCACCAGTTGATCGACGCCGAGCTTGCGGCCGAAGAAGATCGCGGCGTGCTGCTCCTCGAACGCCTCCAGGCCGCGGAACGGCGAGGCGTGCAGCCAGCTGCCGTTGCTGACGTCGTCGTCGTAGCTCAGTTCGGCCAGCAGGCGATAGCCGCGCTTGCGGATGGTTTCGATATAGCGCGGCTCGACCGCCGAATCGTCCAGCGCCCGGCGCAGCTGGGTGATGATTTTGTGGATCGCGTTGTCGCTGGGGGAGACGTCGCCCCAGCACGCATCAAGCAAGGTTTCGGCGGAGACCACCACATGTGGATGTTTGCACAGATGCAACAAAACATCCATGGCGCGCGGCTCCAGTTGGCGGTTCAGGTCGCCGCAACTGAGTGTATTGGTGGCGGGATCGACCCGCCACTGCCCGAAACGAAAGCTTTTGTGGTTCACACGGACCTTCTTTGTTCAGAAATAAAGGCTTTGTAATCAATGGTTTGGCCTTCGGAAGGTTTCCGGAAGGCCAAATCTGGATGGAATGACTACAGTTGTTTCATATCTACATATTTTGCAAATACTAACATTAACACGGGGAAACCACACCCCCCATCTACCGGAGATGTCATGATTGTTTTGACTGGTCTGAAAGCGCCATTTGAACTGACGCAGCACGCGATTGCTATTAAGCAACAAGGGATCGATTTTGCGATACGCTATTACAGCCACCAGGCGGGCAAGAGCCTGTCGCTGGCCGAGGCGCGTTCGCTGACCGACGCCAGCATCCAGATCGGCGCGCTGTGGCAGGCCGGCGGCGACCACCTGAACTATTTCAGCCGGGCGCAAGGTTGCGCCGACGGCGCCGCCGCTTATTTGATGGCGCAGCAGGTCATCACGCAGCCGTCCGGCTCGGCGATTTACTTTGCCGTGGATTTCAATCCGTCGATGGAAGCCATCGCCGGCCCGGTCAGCGCATATTTCGAAGGCATCAACCAGGCGTTTCGCGCGGCCGGGCCGGGCGAGCCCAAGTATCAGGTCGGTGTGTACGGCTCCGGCGCCTGCTGCGAGGCGATGTTGTTCAGGGGGCTGGCGGCGTTGAGCTGGTTGTCGCCGTCGCCGGACTACCACGGCTCGCGCGACTATGTCGGCTTCAACCTCAAGCAGTTGGCGGCCGCCAGCCTGCCGGTCGATGACGGCAAACACATCAGCGTCGACCTGACGCGCACCAACGACGGCTATCCGGCAGGCCTGTTCAGGGTGCTGTGATGCAGACCATATTGTTCACCGAAGCCGTCACGCTGAAGACGGTCAAGCCGTCCAAGACGATTTTTCTTAACAATACGGGGCAGGATGTGGTGCTGAAGTTCGTGACGGCGCCGGACATGCTGCTGTCGGCCTATACCATCAGCAACGGCGTCAGCGCGGCGATCGACAGCATCCGGCTCGGCACCATCGACTATTACTCCGGCCACGGCCACAACTACGCGATCGCGGCCGGCAGCACGGCGGTGCTGAGCTTAGCCGACAAGGTGCTCAATATGGTGATTTCACCCTGATTTGTTAAGATGCGCGGATGAATCCAATTTTCCAAGGCCGAAATTCCGGCCTCGATACCTTGCGTGCGCTGGCCATCGTGCTGGTGTTTGCCAACCATTACATGCTGTTTGTCAGTGGAAGCCCGACTTTTGGCTGGTTCGGCGAGATCGGCTGGACCGGTGTCGACCTGTTTTTTGCGCTCAGCGGTTATTTGATCGGCAACCAGATCCTGGGCGGCATCTGTCGTTCGCGGCTGTCCGAGGACGGCGAGCGCTTTTCGCTGGTGCGTTTTTACGCGCGCCGCCTGCTGCGTACTTTGCCGAATTTTTACTTTGTGCTGGCGCTGTACGCCTTGTGGCCGGCGTTTCGTGGCACCAGCGTGCTGCCGCCGCTGTGGAAGTTCCTGACTTTCACCCAAAATATCCAGCTGATGCCGGGCACGGCGTTTTCGCACGCGTGGTCGCTGTGCGTCGAGGAACAGTTCTATTTCCTGCTGCCGGCCGTGGCGCTGGCGATCGCGGCCTGCCGCAGGCCGTTGCTGCTGGCCTGGCTGGCGGTGATCGGCACGCTGCTGGCCGGCATGGCGATCCGCAGCCATCTGTGGACCCAATATGTCGGGCCGGAGGAGCAGGGCGGTTTTCATTACTACACGTTGATCTATTACTCGTCGCTGTGCCGCTTCGATGAGCTGGTGGCCGGCGTCGCGCTGGCGCTGCTGAAAAACCATCACGCCGGCGCCTGGGCGCGGCTCACTTCGCGCGGCAACTGGGCGTTGGCGGCCGGTGCTGGACTGTTGGCGCTGACCTGGTCGCTGTTCATCGACGATCATTACAGCTACTCGATGACGGTGATCGGCTATCCGATGCTGGGCCTGAGTTTTACATTGTTGTTGATTGCGGCCTTGAGTCCCGGCTCGCTGCTGCAAAGGTTGCGGGTGCCGGGCGCGGCCAGCATCGCGCTGTGGTCGTACGCGATCTACCTGACGCACAAGACGCTGTGCGTGCTGCTGCGCGCGCCGTTCCAGGCCGAGGGCTGGGGGCCGAATAGTTGGCAGGCCATCGTGTTGATGAGTGCGGCCAGCCTGCTGGCGGGCTGGCTGTTGCATCTGCTGGTGGAGACGCCGTTCATGAAGCTGCGCGACCGCTACGTGCCGGGCAATTTCGCCCGGGCGGTCGCACCGGCTGGCGCCGTCGCTTAAGTTGCTTGTCGTCAGCGATGGGGAGGTCCGCTTCCGCCGCTATGAGCCCTCAGTATGTGCCGGCTAGCGCATAGCGCTAACTATTACAAGAACCAAGATCAAAATTGCTGCGATCGCGCCAATCTTAAAAGCCAACTTTCCAACCCAGGCCGTAATCTTGAGAATTCGATCCAAGGGTGGGGTTACGTGATCGACCAACCATGTCACCCAGATGATTCCCGGAATACCGGGAATAGCGGCCAAGAAAATAAAAAATAATCCGAATGCCGACAGTCCTGATGTGACCCAAGGCATAAGGCCGCTGCCCGGCATGAACGAGAGAACCACTGACATTAGCCATATTAGGATGAAGGCAACCGCTATAGCTACTAACAGAACTGCAAATATGGATTGTGCGACGACGAATACGGTACCAAAAAAAGAATGTTTTTTCGGGTGCTTGGTAACTTTAATTTCGACCATTATTTAAGTTCTTCCAAAAAATTACCAATTCACCAGCAAATTGCAACGCTCCTCCTGCCTAAGAGTATGTTGCGTCGACCGGTTGAATCCGCAGGGCGGCACGGTCATTGTGGGGAATACGCTATTTTCGCCCATATTTTTTTCGGTTTTCCCCAATTTGGGCCGGCAAATCCGGAAATAGCCTAATGCTTGAAAAAATCGGGGGAAATCGAAGAGAAAATCGAGGTTTTGCCACAAGGCGCCGGGCGGCGCACCCCATGTGCGTACTCCTGAGGTGCGCGAGCTAGCTTTAATTCAGCTCGATCACGTCGAACGGCGACTGCATCGAACCCAGGAAAACCATGACACTGCGCGCGCGCTCGCTCATGTCCTCGTGGCGGGTGGCGGCGATGGCGGCGCGCAGGCCGGGAACCACTTCGGTGATGTGCGGGCTGTCGTAGGCGGCCACCAGCAGCGCCGCCAGTTCACTGGCGCGGCCGCGGTTATTGCGCATGCGTTCCTCCAGCATCGCCAGCAGCGCGCGCTGCATGCGCGGCGTCGGATTGGTGATGTAGCCGAACACCAGCGGCGTGTTGCCGATCGCCTCGCACAGGCGGCTCTCGATCAGGTCCGGCTTGACGTCGGAGGCGATGTCGAAATAGGCGCCATTCCAGCGCGTCCGTTCATACGGATGGCCAGGCGGGAAGGAATCGGCCGTCTCAAAGCCGAGAACGTGGCTCAGGTAACGCAGCCATTTGAGGATAGTGGGCATCATGCCGGCATTTTATCCTGAGTGACGGCACTCTACCTGACCTGATGCGCGTCAATCACTCCACGCTTAGCCCACGTATGCTTCTATGACCGCCAGGACGGGCCTGCCGCCATAGGAGAACATCATGTCATCCGACTTTTACAAGTATTTTAAAGAAAACATGGACGGTCTGGGCCTGGATTGCCCAGAGACGCTTTTTGCCAGCAACGGCGCAGCGATTCAGACTGCGACCGTCCTGCTTGCGGCGATTAAACAATTTGGCCGAAACGTTACGATCGCGGAGTTGATCGGTGCGGGTACTGGCTTGGAAAAACTGATTTACTTGGGGACCTTGCGCGCTTCGTTTTACGCCGGTGCCGTAATCGGCAGTATCGCGGTCGCGACCGGACGCTCCCTCGCGGACGGCAACTCCATGTCAGACGTGCTGTTGAGCGCGCAGCGCAATCATCTTCATGAACCTTGGTTGGCCTCCGTTTTACTTCGATGGCCAGGTATCTATCAGCAGGACGTAAAATCGCGCAAGAACTACAAACTTGCCTGGAGTCGATAATGCTAGACCGCGTCGCGCTGCTCATTGTGGGAATCATCTGCGCCGTTTTGGCTTGGGCTTCCTGGCACGTTGGAGGGGAGCCGATGACAGGCATGGTCATGGCTATCGTGTTGGTGGCCTATGCCGTCGACAACTTCCAACTCAGGCGCCAAGTGCGCCAACTGCTAGCGGATCGAGATAAACGCGAACAACGTGAAAAGGCAGCAGGGTTGGCTCGCTTGATACGCGGTCTACTTGCCTTGCGCGACAAGCACAACGAAAGCTAGCGCATCGATGTCGAAATAGGACAGCCGCCAGGCAGGATGTCTGCCCGGCGGCTGTTGCAACTTTAAGCGTGGGCTTCCTCGCCCAGCTTGCCGGCGCGGAAATCTTCAACGGCGGCGAAGATCTCGGCCTGCGTGTTCATCACAAACGGGCCGTACTGCGCGATCGGCTCGTTCAGCGGCTGGCCGGCCACCAGGATCAGACGGCTGTCTTCCGTTGCATGCACCGTCACGCCATCGGCGCCTGCGGTATTCGCCAGGATCGCCATCCGGCCCGACGCCACCGCCTTGTCGCCGACGTTCACCTCACCGCGATAGGTGAAGATGAATGCGTTGTGACCTTCCGGCAGCGCCTGGCTGAAGCTGGCGCCGGCCGGCACATGGATGTCGAGATAAATCGGCTCCGTCACCGCGCGCTGCACCGCACCGGCCACGCCGTGGCTGTTGCCGGCGATGACTTTGACCGCCACGCCATCTGCCGTGGTAAAGGCCGGCACGTCGGCGCCATTGAAATCGCGATACCACGGCGCCTGCATCTTGTCCTTGGCGGGCAGGTTCAGCCACAGCTGGAAACCTTCCATCACGCCTTCTTCCTGCTCCGGCATTTCCGAGTGGATCACGCCACGGCCAGCGGTCATCCATTGCACGCCGCCGTTGGTCAGCAAGCCTTCGTTGCCGGCGCTGTCCTTGTGACGCATGCGGCCTTCCAGCATGTAGGTCACGGTTTCAAAGCCGCGGTGCGGATGGCTGGGGAAGCCGGCGATGTAGTCGTTGGCCTGGTCGCTGCCGAAATTATCCAGCATCAAAAACGGATCGAGCCGGCGCTGCAAGGGCTGGGTCAGGACGCGATTGATCTTGACGCCTGCGCCGTCCATCACGGCCTGGCCGCTGATAACGCGCTCTACGCTGCGAGGGGTGTTTACTTGATCGGTCATGACTTTGCTCCTTGGCTTGTTGAGTTGCGTTACACCAGTACTGCGTTGATTTCTGCTTCCGCCTGCGCTTGCGCCTTGGCCACCGCTTCAGGGCCCATGCCCAGGCCTTCGGCGAAGATATATTGCACATCGGTCAGGCCCACGAAGTTCAGGAACATCTTGATGTGCGCCAGCTGGGTGTCGGTCGGGCCGTCGCGGTGCATGCCGCCACGCGACAGCGCCACGTACACCTTCTTGCCGGTCAATAGGCCAACCGGGCCGGTTGGGCCGTACTTGAAGGTCACACCGGCGCGGGCAATCGCGTCGAACCAGCTTTTCAGCTGCGCGGTGATGCCGAAGTTGTAGGTCGGCGCGCCGATGACGATCACGTCGGCCGCTTGCACCTGGGCGATCAGCGCGTCGTCCAGCGCCACGCGGGCGGCCTGGGCTTCGGTGCGCTGGTCGGCCGGGGTGAACAGAGCTTGCAGGGTCGGCTCGTCGATCACCGGATGCGGATCGGCTGCCAGGTCGCGGCGCAGCAGCGTTGCGGCTGGGTTGGCGGCGCGGACCTTGGCGACGATGGCGTCGGCCAGGCGGGTGGATTCGGAACCGGTGCTGCGGGCGCTGGAATTGATTTGCAAGATGTTCATGGTGTTGCTCCTGTTGTCTGGTTTGTGCTGCGATGTAGTCACTTTAATCGTTTCATATTCGTTCCGGAAGCCGCTAAAATGGATAACATTAATCCACTGATGGAACAATGAAGGAGGAAATGCGTGGAAATCGACCCTGGCGACCTGTTGTTATTCGCCCGCATCGTCGAATGCGGCAGCTTCAGCCTGGCGGCGCAGCGGGTGCAATTGCCGAAATCGACGGTGTCGCGCCGGATTTCGCTGCTGGAGGCGCAACTGGGCGAGCGCCTGCTCCAGCGCACCACGCGCAAGCTGGTGCTGACCGAATTCGGCGCCAGCCTGCTGGAGCACGCGCGCCGCGTGGCCGACGAAACCGAGCAGGCCGGCGCACTGGCCCAGCATCGGCAGGGCGCGCCCAGCGGCCTGTTGCGGATCTCGATGCCAGCCGACTTCGCCAACGTGGCGATGGGCGCGATGATGACGCGCTTCATGAACCAGTACCCGGCCATCGCGCTGGAGCTGGATTTGTCGCCGCGTCGGGTCGATCTGGTGGCGGAGAACTTCGACCTGGCCATCCGCATGGGCAACCTGCCGGACGATGCCTCGCTGGCCGCGCGCCGCGTCACGCTGAGCAAGATCGCCCTGTACGCCTCGCCGCTCTACACCTCGCTGCGGGGCCTGCCCGAACACCCCGACGACCTGTTCAAGCACGACCTGCTCAGCCTGCCACCACGGGTGAACGGGCTGATACGCTGGAAGCTGTTGCGCGGGAAAACCGAATGGGAGCGCGAGTTGCCGGTGCGGCTGCTGGCCAACTCGCCGGAACTGCTGGTGCGTATGGCGACCACGGGCGTGGGCATCGCCGCCTCGACCGAGCTGATCGCGCGCGAGCATGTGCAGACGGGGACCTTGGTGAGGGTGTTGCCGGAGTGGTCGTTCCCGGTCGTTAGCGGGTGGGCGGTGTTCCCCGGCCGCCGGCTGATGCCGGCCAAGACCAGGGTATTCCTCGACATGTTGCAGGCCGCCTTCGAGGAGGGCGAACCGGTCGGAGTGTAGCGCTTACTTCTTCAGCTGAGCCATCGCCTGGCCCAGCTGGACGGCGCCGGCCGGTTGCCAGGCCGGATTGAAGCTCAGCACATCCTTGGGGAACAGCATGACGACGGTCGAACCCAGCAGGAAGCGGCCCAGTTCCTCGCCTTTTTTCAGCACGATGTTCTGGTCGTCGTACTGCCATTCGCACACATGCGGCATGCGCGGCGGATTGACCACGCCGTGCCACACGGTGGCCATGCTGCCGACGATGGTGGCGCCGACCAGGGTCATCACGAACGGGCCGTGGGCGGTGTCGAACACGCACACCACGCGCTCGTTGCGGGCGAACAGGCCGGGAATGCCGCGCGCGGCGGCCGGGCTGACCGAGAACAGCTCGCCCGGCACGTAGATCATGCGGGTCAGCTTGCCGTCGCAAGGCATGTGGATGCGGTGGTAGTCGCGCGGGCTCAGGTACAGGTTGGCGAAGCTGCCGTTCTGGAACTTGGCGGCCAGCTCGGCGTCGCCGCCGACCAGCGCGGTGGTGCTGAAATTGTGGCCCTTGGCCTGGAAGATCTGGTCTTCCTTGATGTCGCCGAACTGGCTGATGCGGCCGTCGATCGGGCAGATGAAGTCGGCGTCGGCGATCGGGCGGGCGTCGGGACGCAGCGCGCGGGTGAAGAATTCGTTGAAGCTGGCGTAGTGCGCAATGTCGGGATCGAGCGCCTCGTCCATATTGACGTTGTACTTGCCGACGAACCAGCGTATCAGCCAGGTGGTCTTGCTGCCACCCTTGGCGCCGGCCACGCGGCCGGCAAAATTGGTCAACGCTCCCTTGGGAAGCAGGTAGTGCGGCAGGACGGCAAGACGAGACACGATAGGGTATCCATACAATAAACGATCGCGCATTATAGCGCCGGGGTTTAGGAATTCGTACTAAACAATCTGGGCGTCTTGTTAAATGCTGAACATTTGGCATTAAACAAGGCATAATGCAAGCTCGCTACTTGTCCGATCACTTGCCTTTAAGAATCATGCCTGCCCGCCAATTTCGCCTGACGCAGATCGCTGCCGCTGTCCTGTCCATTTACCTCGCCGCCGGCGCCGCCCATGCCGAGGCCGAGGCGCCGCCAGCGCCCGCCCAACAGCTCAAGCAAGCCAAGCCGGCCGAAGCCGCCACCATGCAGAAGGTGGAGATCAAAGGCGCCGCCGCCAGCTATGACGCGCGCCGCGATGATACCGCTAGCAAGACCGTCATCACCAGCGAGGAAATCCAGAAATACGGCGACACCTCGGTCAACGACGTGCTCAAGCGCGTGCCCGGCATCACCGTCAGCGGCGCGGCCGGCCGCAGCGGCGGCGAGATCCGCATGCGCGGCCTGGGCAACGGCTACACCCAGATCCTGATCAACGGCGAGCGCGCCCCGGCCGGCTTCGCCATCGACAGCCTGTCGCCCGAGGTGATCGAGCGCATCGAGGTGCTGCGCGCCGCCAGCGCCGAGTTCAGCACGCAATCGATCGCCGGCACCATCAACATCGTGCTGAAGAAGGCGCTCAAGGCGGCCCAGCGCGAAGTCAAGTTCAGCGAGGGCAAGGGCAGCAAGTTCAGCTCGCCATCAGTCAGCCTGCAGATGTCGGACAAGCTCGGCAGCACCTCCTACTCGCTGGGCGGCAATGCCTTTCGCTATATGTATAACCGCATGACGCCGGTGTTCGACCGTGGTACCGACGCCGCCGGCGTGCCCAACCTGAGCCGCGCCGCACCCTGGCAAGACCAGGGCCGCGCCCAAGGCATGAACCTGTCGCCGCGCATCAACTGGACCCTGGACAACGGCGACACGCTGACGTCGCAGACCTTTGTCAACCTGAACCAGTTCGCCAGCAACAGCCACAGCCGCACCGTCACCACGCTGGGCCGGGGCCCGGACTACGACCGCATCGACAGCAGCTACAGCAGCCACAACGGCTTCGGCCGCACCGACCTGAACTGGGTGCACAAGCTGGACGAGGGCGCCAAGCTCGATATCAAGGCCGGCGTCAGCGACAACCGCAACACCTCCGATTCATTGCAGATCGGCGGCAACCATGGCTTGCCGCCGACCTTGGCGCGCACCGTCGTCGCGGTCGGCACCGAACACGGCTTCAGCACCCAGGGCAAGTATTCGCGGCCCTTGACCTTCGGCGCCGCGCCGGCCGACGGCAAGGGCGAGGTGCCGACCGAGCATGCGCTGGCGATGGGCTGGGATGCCGGCCTGAACCAACGTGAGGACCAGCGCACGCAGCGCGAGGCCGCGCTGCCGGGCAGCACGCCGGACAACAGCGACGAGGGTTTCTCGGCCAAGGTCACGCGGCTGGCGCTGTACGGCCAGGATGAGTGGAACCTGACGCCGCAGTGGTCGCTCTACACCGGCCTGCGCTGGGAAGGCCTGGACACCCGCAGCGACGGCAATACCTTTGACGCAGTACGGCAGCGCTCCAGCGTGTTCAGCCCGCTGATGCAGACGCTGTTCAAGTTCCCCAACAAGAAGGACCAGCTGCGCGTGGCGCTGACCCGCACCTACAAGGCGCCGTCGACGGCCAGCCTGATTCCGCGCAAGTTCACCTCGACCAACAACAGCCCGACCGAGCCCGACCGCCGCGGCAATCCGCACCTGAAGCCGGAACTGGCGCTGGGCCTGGACGCCTCGTTCGAACATTACTGGGGCGAGGGTGGCTTGCTGAGCGCCAGCGCCTCGATGCGCCGGATCGACAACTACACCCACCAGGGCTTGCTGTATGAAGACCAGCGCTGGGTCTCGACTTCGATCAACGATGGCCGCGCCGAAACCCGCGGCATCGAGCTGGAAGCCAAGTTCCCGGTGCGCGCGCTGGTCGAGCAGGCGCCGGCGCTGGATCTGCGCGCCAGCGTCAGCCGCAACTGGTCGCGTGTGGAAAGCGTGCCCGGCCCCGACAACCGCCTCGACCAGCAGACCCCGCTCAGCGCCACCCTGGGCGTCGACTACAAGAGCCCGAGCGGCATGCTCAGCACCGGCGGCAGCTACAGTTTCCGCAACGGCGGCCTGGCCCGCCTGAGCGGCACCCAGGGCGGCTACACCAGCGTGCGGCGCGACCTGGACGTGTATGCGTTGTGGAAAATCGACACCCAGAACAATCTGCGCATCGCCGTTTCCAACCTGCTGGGGCAGGACTACGCCACGGAAAGCCTGTACAGCGACGCCAACGGCACGCAGAACCGGCAAACGGTGGCCAGCGGCGAAACCCAGCTGCGCGTCACCATCGAAAAGCGCTTTTGAAGGCATGATTCCGAGGTGCCGTGATTTCTAGATGATATGATGCTGCAGTGTACTTCTTGCAGCGGGCCTCCCCTGAAAAAGCCTAAAGTTACCGAGATGATCCAGCCCGACGACGACAGCCTGCGTCTGGCGCTGGCCGAGGTGCGCGATTTGCAGCGCACCGTGGTCGTGCTGCGCTCGGAGTTGGAACTGTCCCACAACGAGCGCCAGCATGCGGTGCAGGACGCCTTGTCCTTCGCCCACAGCGAGATCAGCCAATTGCGCGAAACCGTCGCCGCCCTGCGCACCAGCCTGGAACGGCTGACGCAGGAAAAGCTCGACGCGCTGCAACAGGCCAACACCGTGCGCCACGCCGAAATCGCCCAGCTGCACGACACCATACGCGCGCTGCGCCACACGCTGGAGGCGCGCGCATGAGAGATCCCGTGTCCAACTCGAAACCCGCGATCCGCAGCGTGCCGGCCAAGCCGCCCGTCAAGAGCGAGGCCGCGTCGGCGCAGGCGGTGGCGGGCGCCCAGCGCAAGCGGCTGCGCCAGGTCGAACTGTTGCTGGAAGTGTCGCGCCGCATGGCCGCCTACGATACGCTGGACGAAATCTTGACCGCGCTGATCGACGTCACCACCGAGGAACTCGATGCCGAACGCGGCACGCTGTTTCTCAACGACGCCGAGACCGGCGAGCTGTTCTCCCGCGTCGCGCAGGGCAATATCCAGCGCGAGATCCGCTTTCTGAATCACACCGGTATCGCCGGCCACGTGTTCACCACCGGCGAGGCGGTCAGCATCGCCGACGCCTACGCCGATCCGCGCTTCAACCGTTCCATCGACGAGCAGACCGGCTTCGTCACCCGCAACATCCTGTGCGTGCCGATCAAGACCTTCAAGGGCGAGATCATCGGCGTGTCGCAGACGCTCAACAAGCGCCGCGGCAAGTTCACCCGCGCCGACCTGCAACTGCTGGAGGCGCTGACCACGCAAGGCACGCTGGCGCTGCAAAGCGCGCGCTTCCTCGAAAGCATGAAGAAGATCCGGCGCCAGGAGATGGAATTCATCGACGTGGTGTCCGAGGTCACGGCCGACATCAAGCTCGGCTCGCTGCTGCAAAAAGTGATGGGCGAAGCCACGCGCCTGCTCAACGCCGAGCGTTCGACCCTGTTCCTCAACGACGAGAAAACCGGCGAGCTGTGGTCGGAAGTGGGGCAGGGCCTGGAGTCGCTGCAAATCCGCCTGCCCAACACGGCCGGCATCGCGGGCGCCGTCTTCACGACGGGCAAGACCATCAACATCCCGTATGCGTATGCCGACCTGCGCTTCAATCCGGCGTTCGACAAGCGCACCGGCTACTTCACGCGCTCCATCCTGTGTGTACCGATCGTTAACAAGGCCGGCAAGATCATCGGCGTGACCCAGGTGCTCAACAAGCGCGGCGGCCCGTTCACCCACGAGGACGAATCGCGGCTGCGCGCCTTCACCGCGCAGATCTCGATCGCGCTGGAAAACGCCAAGCTGTTCGCCGACGTCCAGCAGATCAAGAACTACAACGAAGCCATGCTGGAGTCGATGTCGAACGGCGTCGTCACGCTCGACAGCCAGGAAAAAATCGTCACCTGCAACGCAGCCGGCCTGCGCATCCTGCGCACCGCGACCGACGCCATCGTCGGCCGCTCGGCGGCGGATTTCTTCGGCGCCGCCAACAGCTGGGTGATGGACAAGCTGCGCCATGTCGAGGAAAGGCAGACCGCCGAACACCTGATGGACGCCGAACTGGTGCTGGACGACGCCACGCTGTCGGTCAACTTCAGCGTGCAGCCGCTGCTGTCGATGGAGAAGAAGCGCATCGGCTGGATGCTGATGCTCGAGGACATCTCCAGCGAGAAGCGCCTGCGCTCGACCATGTCGCGCTACATGGACCCCGGCATCGCCGACCAGATGGTGGCCAACGGCGCCGAAATGCTGGGCGGTAAAAACGTGCACGCCACGGTGCTGTTCTCGGACATCCGCAGCTTCACCACCATCACCGAGCAGCTCGGCGCGCAGGGCACGGTCACCTTGCTCAACGAATACTTCACCATGATGGTCGACTGCATCCAGCGCGAAGAGGGCATGCTCGACAAGTTCATCGGCGACGCCATCATGGCCGCCTTCGGCATCCCGGTCGGCCACGACGACGACGCCGACCGCGCGCTGCGCACCGCCATCGCCATGATGAACGAGCTCAGCGCCTGGAACCAGCTGCGCGCGCGCGAGGGCAAGCCGCCGGTGGAGATCGGCATCGGCCTCAACACCGACCAGGTCGTGTCCGGCAACATCGGCTCCAAGAAGCGCATGGACTACACCATCATCGGCGACGGCGTGAACCTGGCGGCGCGGCTGGAATCGGCCTGCAAGCAGTATGGCGCGCGCATCCTCATCAGCGCGTTCACCTACCGCGCGCTGCGCGGCACCTACCGCCTGCGCGAAGTCGACATCGTGGTGGTCAAGGGCAAGACCCAGCCGGTCTCGATCTACGAGGTGATGGACTTCCACACCGAGGACAGCTACCCCAACCTGGCCGAGGCCATGGGCCTGTTCCGCAACGGCCTGCTCAGCTACCGCAAGCGCCACTGGGCCGCCGCCGGCAAGCTGTTCGACGAAGTGCTGGCGCTCAATCCGCATGACAAGGTGGCCGCGCTGTACATCGAACGCTGCGCCCACATGGCCGCCTCGCCGCCGCCCGACGACTGGGACGGCACCTTTGTCATGGAATCGAAGTGAAGATACCCCGCAGCACACTGGAACAATGGCAGGTCTTGCAGGCGATCGTGGAATGCGGCGGCTATGCGCAGGCGGCCGAGGCGCTGCACCGCAGCCAGTCGTCGGTCAGCTACATGGTGGCCAAGTTGCAGGAGCAGCTGGGCGTGGAATTGCTGGAAATCGACGGCCGCCGCGCGCGCCTGACCAAGAACGGCGAGGCCCTGCTGGCCAAGGCGCGCGAGCTGCTGGGCGACGCCTTCCAGCTGGAGCAGCTGGCCAGCAGCCTGGCCGAAGGCTGGGAGCCGCAGGTCGGCATCGCGGTCGACAGCCTGTTCCCGGTCGAGCTGCTGGTGCAGGTGCTGCGCGATTTCGAACCGTGGGCCCGGCACACCCGCGTCAACCTGGAGGAGACCGTGCTGTCCGGCTCGGAGGATGCGCTGCTGGAAAAACGTGTCGACATCGCCATCGTCAGCCGGGTACCACCCGGTTTCCTGGGCGATGTGCTGATGGATATCGAATTCGTCGCCGTGGCCCATCCCTGCCATCCGCTGCACGCGCTGGGCCGCGAGCTGGAAGTGGACGACCTGAGCCGCAACCTGCACATCGTGGTGCGCGATTCCGGCACCTTGAACCCGCGCGACCACGGCTGGCTCAACAGCAACCAGCGCTGGAGCGTCACCAGCCCGCACACGCGGCTGGAGATGATCTGCAGCGGCCTGGGCTTCGGCTGGCTGCCCGAGCACAAGATACGGACCCAGCTGGAACAGGACTTGCTCAAACCGCTGCCGCTGCGGGTCGGGCAGCGCCGCAAGCAGTCGCTGTCGCTGATCGTCGCCAACCCGGAGCTGGCCGGCCCCGCGACCTGCCGCCTGGCCAACCTGATCCGCAAGGTCGTCAAGGATGGCATCATGCACCGCCCCCTGTGCGAATGAATGGTAATTGAGAATTGTTCGCATCTACTATGAAACTTTAGTATAATCGGCGTCCTCTTTTGATGCCGAGTCCAATGTCCACCGCCCACCATCCTGCTCATCGACCGCCGCGCAGCCTGCGCCAGACCATCCGTCCGGGTGTGCTGTGGCTGCATCGATGGCTGGGGCTGACGCTGGGCCTGGTGCTGGTGTTGGCCGGCCTGAGCGGCAGCTTGCTGGTGTTCCATCACGAACTCGACGCCGAGCTCAATCCCCGGCTGATGCACAACGCCGTGCCCTGCGTCGCGCCGCTGGATGTGACGGGCGCGGTCGCCAGCTTGCAGCGCGTGTGGCCGCAGGCCCAGGTCGGCTCGGTGTATCTGCCCAGCCATGCCGGCGCCAGCTACGGCCTGTATTTCAAGGCGCCCGGCGTCGCCGACAACGAGGCCATGCTGGACTCGTGTAGCGGCGCCTTGCTGGGCAGCCGCGACCGCGAAGAAGTCGGCCTTGACGCCGCGCATCTGGTGCCGACGCTGCTGCGCTGGCACGACAGCCTGCTGCAAGGCAAAACCGGCCGCGCCGCGCTGGGCTGGCTGGCGCTGGCCTGGGTGGCCTTGCTGATCGCCGGCCTGCTGCTGGCCTGGCCGACCCCGGCGCAGGGCTGGAAGCGGGCCTTGCGCGTCAACTGGCGCCAGAACGCCTATCGCAGCCATTTCGACCTGCACCGCTCGGCCGGCCTGCTGGCGATCGTGCTGATGCTGGTGGTCGCCGCCACCGGCTTCTACAACGGCTTGCCGGAGCTGGGGCGCGCGCTGGTGGGGCAGCTGACGCCGGTCAGCACCGCCCATCGCGGCATCGCCATGCCAGCCGTGCAAAAAGGCGAAGCCACGATCTCCTGGAACGACGCCAGGGCGATCGCCGAACAGCACCTCAGCGACGGCGCCGTGCTGCTGGCGCTGCAACGCCTGCCCGATCGCGGCCTGTACCAGGTCCGCCTGCGCCGCGCCGACGATTGGCAGCGCACCGGCACCTTGCGCCTGCTGATCGATATCCGCAGCGGCGCCGTGATTGAAACAGTTAATCCGCTGGCCGGCACGGGCGGCGACCGCTTCCTGGCGTCTTTATTTCCTCTGCATTCAGGCCAATTCGGCGGCGCCATAGGCCGTTGGCTTATGGTGATAGCCGGTTTGTTGCCGGCCTTATTCTTTATAACGGGACTCTCCACCTGGGTATTGCGGCGGCGTCGTAAAAGCGTCTGATATGCGCTTCAGTTGAACAACAGTAGTGGAAATTATTCGTTTTTATCGCTATATTGGTATTTGTCACATATATCTCTGGAGAATCAGCGCAAAGTTATGGTAAATTGCGCTAATCAATTCTCACACATTGTCACCAGTGGTTTTTTTTAATATTTAACCCGCCGATAAGAAGGAAATACGATGACGACTTACCAGGAATACAAAGCCAAGATCGCCGAACTGGAAAACCTGGCCGAAAGCGCCCGCAAGAATGAAATCGCGCAGGCCAAAGAGAAAGTCACGGCCATCATGCGTGAATACGGCCTGACCGTGGCGGATCTGGGCGGCGTAGCCAAGGTGAAGACGGTCAAAACCCGCGCACCAGTGCCAACCAAGTACCGCGACGACGCAACCGGCCAGACCTGGACCGGCCGTGGCCGCGCTCCGAAATGGCTGGAAGGCAAGGACAAAGAGCAATATCTGATTAAGTAAGCTTAGTCGGCAAGCTCGCTGCAAGGCCGGGGTGTGCGGGTTTATATTCCTTATAAACCCCGGCCCCGGCTTTTCTCTTTTGGGACGCGATCCATGATGCGCCGTGCCGCAGTATTATTCTCCGCTTTAATTTCCCTCCTTACTCCCGCCGCGCACGCCGCCGACAGCTTATTAAGCCCGGACCGCGTCTGGACCGGCGACGGTCCCGCGCATGACCATTGGTCGGTGCTTATCGTGCAGGGCAAGATCGCCGCCGTCGGCCCCAGCGATAAAATGAATGTCCCGGCCGGCGTCGAGCGTATCAGCCTGCCCGGCGCCACGCTGATCCCGGGATTAATGGATCTGCATTCCCATGTGTTGCTGCATCCTTATAACGAAACCTCGTGGGACGACCAGGTCTTAAAGGAGTCGGTGGAATACCGCACCTTGCTGGCCGGACGCCATGCCGCCGCCACATTACAAGCCGGCTTTACCACGCTGCGCGATCTGGGCACCGAAGGCGCTTTGTATGCCGACGTGGCGATTAAAAAAGCGATAGAGGACGGAGTTATTCCCGGTCCGCGCTTATTCATCGCCACCCGCGCGATCGTTGCCACCGGCACGTATGGTCCGTCGCCGCGCAACTACCGCGCCGACCTCGACCTGCCCAAGGGCGCGCAGGAAGCCAGCGGCGTCGACGAGGTCACGCGCGCGGTGCGCGAGCAGGGCGCGCGCGGCGCCGACTGGATCAAGGTCTACGCCGACTACCGCAGCGGCGCCGACGGCAGCGCCCACGCCACCTTCTCGCAGGCCGAACTGGATGCGCTGGTGGCCGCCGCCCACGAATCGGGCCGCAAGGTTTCCGCGCATGCAAGCACGGATGAAGGCATGCGCCGCGCCACGCTGGCCGGCGTCGACAGCATCGAGCACGGCTACGGCGGCAGCGAGGCCACCTTCCGCCTGATGGCCGAGCGCCGCGTCGCTTATTTCCCGACCTTGACCGCGCCCGAGGCGACCAGCGAATACTTCCAAAAATACCAGCGCGGCGGGCCGCCGACGCCGTCCATGCAGGCCGCCGCGCGCGCCTTCCAGCTGGCGCGCAAGCTGGGCGTGGTCATCGGCAACGGCAGCGACGTTGGCGTGTTCGCGCATGGCGACAACGCGCGCGAACTGGAATGGATGGTCAAGCTGGGCATGACGCCGACCGAGGCGCTGCAGGCGGCCACCGTGGTCAACGCGGCGGTGCTGGACCGTGGCGCATCGCTGGGCCGGATCGGCGCCGGCTACCTGGCCGACCTGGTGGCGGTGCAGGGCGACCCGACCCAGGACATCTCGGCGCTGCGCAGCGTTGCTTTTGTGATGAAAGGCGGCGTGATTTTCCGCCGACCTTAAGGAAGCCGTAAGGTTAGTGCGCTCTGTCTAGGACGAGCACAGCCATTTCATGCGATGATGGCGGAATGTCATCAATTCCTCTTTTCCCGCTGAATACCATCCTGTTCCCGGACGGGCATTTGCCCTTGCAGGTGTTTGAAGTGCGCTACCTGGATCTGATCAAGCGCTGCATCGCCCGCGGCGAAGAATTCGGCGTCGTGCCGCTGCTGGACGGCAGCGAAACCCGCGTGCCCGACCAGCACGAAACCCTGTCCGACGCCGGCACCATGGCGCGCATCATCGACTGGACCGCGCCCTTGCCGGGCCTGCTGCAGATCTCCTGCATCGGCACCACGCGCTTCCAGATCAAATCCGCCGAACAGCTCAAGCACGGCCTGTGGATGGCCGAGGTCGAGGAAGTGGCCGAAGACATGGTGGTGCCGATACCCAGCGAGCAGCAGGACGTCGCCAATGCGCTGGGCTCCCTGATACGCTCCTTGCAGAAGAAGCAGATCTCCACCGCCAACATGCCGCTGGCGCCGCCGTACCGGCTGGACGAAGCCGGCTGGGTGGCGAATCGCTGGTGCGAGCTGCTGCGGCTGGACGTGGAAGAGAAGCAGCGCCTGCTGCTGCAGGAGAATCCGGTGCTGCGCCTGGAGCTGATCCAGGACGTGCTGAGCGAGAACGGCCTGCTCGACTAGGCCTGGCTCCACGCCCGCGCGCCACGCTGGCCCTGTCGGCCCGCGGGCGCCGCTGCTACACTGGCCACCTCATCCACGCCATCCGTCCAGCCATGTACCTGCAACCCGCGTTTGCCGAAGACCGCCTTGAAGTCCGCCATGGCCTGATGCACGCCTATCCCCTGGCCACGCTGATCGTCGTCGATGCCGACGGCGTCAGCGCCGACCTGCTGCCCTTCATGCTGTACGCCGACGAGGGCAGCAGCGGCCTGGGCGTGTTGCGCGCCCACGTGGCGCGTGCCAATCCGCTGTGGCAAAAGCTGGAAGCGGGGGCGCAATGCCTGGTGGTGTTCCAGGGGCCGGAAGCCTACATCAGCCCGAGCTGGTATGAAACCAAGCGCAGCACGCACAAGGTGGTGCCGACCTGGAACTACGCGATGGTGCAGGCGCGCGGCGTGGGGCGGGCGGTGGACGATCCGTTCTGGCTGCGCCGCCTGCTGGACCACCTGACCAACAAGCACGAAAGCGGCCTGCCGCAGCCGTGGGAACTGGACGACGCGCCCATCGATTTCATGGCCGCGACGATGAAGGCCATCGTCGGCATCGAGATCCCGATCGACAGCCTGGTGGGCAAATGGAAGGTCAGCCAGAACCGCAGCGGCGCCGACCAGCGCGGCGTGGTGGCCGGCTTGCAGGACGCCGCGATGGCCGAGCTGGTGGCGCAACGCCTCAAGCCGGAGTAAGCGGCCGGACTAGCCGGCGTGCGCCTCGCTGGCGTCGTCCAGCGCGTGCACGCGCATCGACCAGGTCACGCCGGCCACCAGCAGCAGCATGGCGGCGATCTCCAGCCCGCGCGGCAGCTGCTGCTTGTAGATGCAGCCATACAGCAGCGCGAACAGGGTCTCGAACAGGATCAGCTGGCCGGACAAGGTCAGCGGCACCTTGCGGCTGGCGATATTCCACAGGTGGTTGCCGATCACCGACGCGCCCAGAGCCAGCAGCGCATTGACGATCCAGAACAGCGTCCAATCGCGGCCGCTGGCCACGGCGCCGGCGCCGGTCACGTCGGCATGGAACAGCGCCAGCCCGGCCAGCGCGATCGCCAGCGCGATCAGGCCGCTCGACAGGCCGTACAGGGCCGACCACTCGCCGCTGCTGAAATGCGGATTGCGTTTCAGGTAGCGCGCATTGTCCACCGAATACCAGGTCCAGCACAGCAGCGCGCCGGCCGCGCACAGCACGCCGAGAATCTTGTCGGCCAGCGGCGCGCCGTTGCCGCTGTCGTGGGTGAAGACGTCGATATTGATGCAGGCGATGCCGGCCGCCACCAGCAGCAGCGGCAGCATCAGCTGCTTGAGCGGCACCGAGCCGTAGTCCTTCTGGCCGACCAGCGTGACCGAAATCGGCAGCACGCCGATGATCAGCGAAGTGGCCGCCACGCCGGCGAACTTGACGCCCAGCGCAAGCAGCATGTAGTAGACGATGTTGCCGGCCAGCGCATGCTTGACCATCGCGACCACATCGCCGCGGTCGAGGCGGCGCAGCAGCGCGGGCAGGCGGCGCGCCATCAGCGCGCCGGCGATCAGGCCGTAGGCGATGTAGCGCCCGCAAGCCATCTCCAGCGGCGTGAACGCCGTCAGCAATTCCGGCACGATGAACACCATGCCCCACATGGCGCCCGCCAGCAAACCGCATATCACGCCATGCCACATGGTCGAACTCCTCAGTAGATTGTGCACAGCCACCACACGGCGGCCAGCGCGGACAGGTTCAGCGCCACGCTGCACCAGTAGGCGACCTGGAACGAAGTCTTGACCGTCTTGTGGCGCAGCCAGCGCTGCGCCAGCAGGCCGCCGGGCCAGCCGCAGGCCAGGCCCCACAGCAGCAGCGTGCTTTCCGGCGTGCGCCGGCGGCCCTTGATGGCGGCCGACTTGTCGGCCGCGTAGGCGATGAAGCAGAAGATGCTGGCGACGCCGTACACCGCCGCCAGCCACAGCAGCGCAAGCTGCGAGGGCAGGGCGTCCGCCGTCACCGGGGTCAGAAGTAGCTCAGGCCGAGGGCGGCCTTGACTTCGTCGGCGGTGCGCGCCGCCACTTCGCGCGCATGCAGCGTGCCTTCCTTCAGCATCTGCATGATGTAGCCCTTGTCCTGCGCCAGCGCTTCGCGGCGGGCGCGGATCGGCGCCAGCATCTCCTGCAGCACCAGTTCCAGGCGCTTCTTGACGATCGAGTCGCCCAGGCCGCCGCGCACATAGTGGGCCTTCATTTCGGCCAGCTTGTCCTGCTCGGGATCGAAGGCGTCCAGGTAGATGAAGGCGACGTTGCCCTCCAGGTGGCCAGGATCTTCCACGCGCAGGTGCAGCGGATCGGTATAAACCTTTTTCACGGCGGCGGTGATCTCGGCCGCGGTGGCGCCCAGGTTGATCGTGTTGCCCAGCGACTTGCTCATCTTGGCCTTGCCGTCGGTGCCCGGCAGGCGGCCGATTTCCGGCACCAGCGCCTTGCACTCGACCAGGATGTCCCGGTTGACCAGGCGGTTGAAGCGGCGCACGATCTCGTTGGTCTGCTCGATCATCGGGATCTGGTCGTCGCCGACCGGCACGATGGAGGCCTTAAATGCCGAGATGTCGGCCGCCTGCGAGGCCGGGTAGGTCAGGAAGCCGGCCGGGATGTCGCGCTCGAAGCCGCGCAGCGCGATCTCGGTCTTGACGGTCGGGTTGCGCTCCAGGCGCGCCACGGTCACCAGGTTCAGGTAGTAGAAGGTCAGCTCGGCCAGTTCCGGGATCTGCGACTGGATCAGGATGGTCGACTTGGCCGGATCGATGCCGACCGCCAGATAGTCCAGCGCCACTTCGACCACGTTGCGGTGCACCTTGTTGGTGTCGTCCATATTGTCGGTCAGGGCCTGGGCGTCGGCCAGCATGATGAACTGCTTGTATTCGTGCTGATAGGCGACGCGGTTGCGCAGGCTGCCGACGAAGTGGCCGAGATGCAGCGGTCCGGTCGGGCGGTCGCCGGTCAGGATCACGGTCGGGCCTTTGGACGCGGCTGGCGCGGTGGCGATTACGTCGGATTGTTCGGTCAGGCTCATCAGGGGTTCCTTTACGTTGCCCCGGTCCGGCGCGACGAATATAAAAAACGCCACCAGATAAGGGCGGCGTTGATAAAAATATCACATCACTATGGGTAGACAGTGGCCGCGCGCTAGGAGCGGCGCCAAATCAGGCAGGCGTGAAGTGTAGTAAAAAATTTCATGCGCGTATGGTTGCAGCTCAGCGCCGGTCTGTCAAGGTGTGCGGCGCCACAAGGCACGACGGGGAAATCGGAACTAGATTGATTACTCGCGGTCCAACCCAAAGGAGACTAAAATGCCTGATAACTTCGATTCTGTCGCATTTATGGATACTCTGACTGAAGGTGGCATGCCGGAGAAGCAGGCCAAGGCGCTGGCCTCGGCCATGTTTCAGCTCATCGATAGTCATCTGGTGACGAAGAACTATCTCGACATGCGCCTGGCGCAGCTCAAGTCCGAATTGATACAGTGGATGGTTGGCGTGATCGTCGTCCAGACCGGGCTCACCGCCGTGCTCTTTAAGCTCATGCATTAATCTAAACGATAAGGTAGTATTGCCGATCCTGAGCAATACCCCTTACCGGAGCCGATATGCGCGTACTTGCAGTTGCAGTGCTTTCCACCCTGATGGTCTCCGCCGCAACGGCGCAAACGTCCACCCCGCCGATGGCGCCCGACATCCCCGCCAAGTTCGACACCGCCGTCCCCAACGCCGACTACGTCAAGCGCGAGGTCATGATCCCGATGCGCGACGGCGTCAAGCTGCACACCGTGCTCGTCATCCCCAAGGGGGCCGTCCGCGCGCCGATGGTGCTCAGCCGCACGCCCTACAACGCCAGCGGCCGCGCCCAGCGCAACGTCAGCCCCAGCGTGCTGGCCACCGTCGGCCAGGGCGACGAAGTGATGATGGAGAACGGCTACATCCGCGTCTACCAGGACGTGCGCGGCAAATACGGCTCCGAAGGCGAGTACGTGATGACCCGCCCGGTCAAGGGCGCGCTCAACAACACGCGCACCGACCACTCCACCGACGCCTGGGACACCATCGACTGGCTGGTCAAGAACACCCCCGAAAGCAACGGCAACGTCGGCATGATAGGCTCGTCCTACGAAGGCTTCACGGTGCTGATGGCGCTGGTCGATCCGCACCCGGCGCTCAAGGTCGCGGTGCCGATGAGCCCCATGGTCGACGGCTGGCGCGGCGACGACTGGTTCCACAACGGCGCCTTCCGCCTGCCCAACCTGAGCTACATCGCCGGCCAGACCGCCGCCAAGGGCAGCGGCAAGACCCTGGCCACCGGCGTCTACGACGACTACGAAGGCGCGCTGCGCGGCGGCTCCACGGCCGATTACGCCAAGCAGTTCGGCCTGGATCAACTGAACTTCACCCGCAAGCTGTTCGAGCATCCCGCCTACGACGGCTACTGGCAGCAGCAGGCGCTGGACAAGATCCTGGCCAAGCGCCAGATGAAGGTGCCGACCATGACCGTGGTTGGCTACTGGGACCAGGAAGACATCTACGGCGCCTACGCCTTCTACTCGGCGGTGGAGCCGCAGGACACGGCCAACAACAAGAACTTCCTGGTGGTGGGGCCGTGGCGCCACAGCGGCGTCAATTACGAGGGCTCCGGCCTGGGGGCGTTCAAGTTCACCGGCGACACCGCGCTGGAATTCCGCCGCGACGTGATGCAGCCTTTCCTCGACCAATACCTGAAGGACGGCGCGCCGGCCGCCGACACGCCGCCGGTGCTGTTCTACCAGACCGGCGTCAATCGCTGGCAGCGTTTGCCGCGCTGGCCGCTGGCCTGCGAAGCCGGCTGCCCGGCGCCGCTCAAGCCGATCTACCTGAAGCCGGACTTCAAGCTCGATTTCGACGCGCCGCAACCAGGCGCCGGCTACGACGAATACGTGTCCGACCCGGCCAAGCCGGTGCCGTTCGTGCCGCGCCCGGTGCACATGAACGATGCGAACGTGTGGCGCCCGTGGCTGGTCAGCGACCAGCGCGGCGTGTCCGACCGCACCGATGTGCTGAGCTACGTCACCGAGCCGCTCAAGGCGCGCCTGCAAATCGCCGGCGCCGCCATGGTCAACCTGTACGCCTCGACCACCGGCACCGACACCGACTGGGTGGTCAAGCTGATCGACGTCTACCCGGACGAGGTGCCGTCGCAGCCGGAGCTGGGCGGCTACCAGCTGGGCATCGCGATGGACATCTTCCGCGGCCGCTACCGCAACAGTTTCGAGCAGCCGTCGCCGATCACGCCGGGCGCGGTGGAGAAATACCGCTTCGCGCTGCCGAACGCCAACCACGTGTTCCTGCCGGGCCATCGGGTGATGGTGCAGATCCAGTCCAGCTGGTTCCCGCTGTACGACCGCAACCCGCAAACCTACGTGCAGAACATCTTCTACGCCAAGCCGGCCGACTACAAGAAGGCGACGCTGCGCGTGTTCCACGCCGGCGCCGAGAGCAGCGCGCTGGAGCTGCCGGTGGTGGAGGGGAAATAAGCTAAACGGAATAAACCGTTTAGCCTAGCGCGGACGCACGCTGTCGGTCAGCACGTCCGCGTGGAAGTAGTGGCGGTAGCCGTCCATCACCTGGTTCGACTTGCCTATCTTTTCCAGCATGTCGACCAGCGCCCGCTGGTCTTCCGGCTTGAGCGCGCGCGACACGTAGGCGCCGCTCTCGTGCCAGGGCAGTTCCGGTATGGCCTCCATGCGCAGCTTCTCCTGCATGCCGTTGATGCGCTGGTCGCGCCGGATCGCGCCGGCCATCAGCGTCGGCCCCATGATGGTGACGTCGGCCGAGCCGGCGTTGAGCAGGCGCGCCACCGCCACCACGTCGACCTCGGTGAACAGGCGGCCTTGCTTGGCCAGCTCGTTGACCAGCGCCATATATTGTTCCCCATAGTCGAAGCCGCGCACCACCGCCACGCGCAGCTCGCGCCGTTCCAGCAAGTTCTTCGCGCTGGTGATCGGCGCCCGCTGGCTCGCCACGGAGATCAGCATGGCGCGATGGCCTATCATCGGCACGAAGGCGCCGAGCAGGTCGCGCGACGGCGTGCGCGAGGCCGGCACCAGCAGGTCCGCCTTGCCGTCCTTGAACATGGCCACCTGGCGCGCGCGCGGCACCAGGGTGAAGACGAAGTTGCAGCCGTTTTTTGCGCCCATGTTGCGCAGCAGGTCGGGATAGATGCCGCCGATGTTGGTCCCCTCGACCAGGACGCTGGCGCCGCTGGCCGATACCGGCACGGCGATATCGCGCGAGCACTCGGCGGCGGCGCCGGCCTGCATCGCGCCGGCCGCCAGCAGCATGGCGATACCGCGCCCGCTCATGGTTTGGCGGCCTGCATGTGGTGCTGGCGGAAGAAGCGCTGCGCCACCAGGATGGCCAGCGCCTGCATCACCGCGCACAGGTAGAAGGTGCTGCCGATGCGCCAGTCGTTGGCGGGCAGGTGGCCCACTTCCGCCAGGATGGCGGTGCCCAGCAGCGGCATGAAGATCACCCCCAGACTGGAGATCGATTGCAAAGAGCCCATCAATTCCCCCTGTTCGTTGGGCGGCGTGGATTTCGAGATGATGCCCTGCAGCGCGGGACCGACCGCGAACGACAGCACGTTGCAGATGATGAGCACATACATCATCCAGCCCTGCGTGGCCAGGCCGTACATCAGGTAGGTGATGCCGCCCGAGCACATGCCCAGCAGCGACAGGCGCACTTCGCCGAAGCGCTTGATCAGGATGCCCAGCAGGCCGGCCTGCACCACGGCCGCCATCAGGCCGACGCAGAACATCGCCGCGCCGTTCTGCCCCGGCGTCCAGTCGAAGCGGAAGTTGGTGTACAGCACCCAGGTCGTTTGCAGCATCATCTGCGCGCAGGTGACCAGCGCGAACGTCACCACCAGGCCGCGGATGTCGGTGCGGCGCGCCAGCTTGGACAGGGCGGACAGGGGATTGATCTTGGCCAGGCTGAAGGCCGAACGGCGCTCCGCCGGCAGTGATTCCGGCACCACGAAATAGCCGTAGACGAAATTGGCGGCCGACAGCGCGCCCGCCACATAGAACGGCAGGTGCAGGTTGACGTTGCCCAGCAGGCCGCCGAGCATGGGGCCGCAGATGAAGCCCAGGCCGAACGCGGCGCCGACCTTGCCGAAGCTCTTGGCGCGGTTGTCCGGCGTCGACACGTCGGACGCGTAGGCCGAGGCCACCGACATGCTGGCCGACGACATGCCGCCCACCACGCGGCCGATGAACAGGCAGGCCAGGTTGGGCGCCCACGCCGTCGACAGGAAGTTGATGCACATGCCGGCCATCGAATACAGCAGCACCGGCCGGCGGCCGATACGGTCGCTGACGGCGCCCAGCATCGGCATGAAGATGAACTGCATCAGGCCGAACACCGCGCTCATGATGCCGAACCAGTGGGTCTGGTTTTCGCGCGAGCCGGCAAACTCGCCGATCAGCATCGGCAGCACCGGCACGATCAGGCCGATGCCCAGCATATCGATGAACACGCAGATCAGGATGAAGTTCAGGTTGGCCGCCGGCGCGGCGGCCGGCAGGATGGTGGTGGCGGTATCGGGTGGGGTCATGTGATCGGCAAGAAGTGAGTCAGGGCGAGGTCAGGGCGCCGCCGGGCTGGCGGCCCACTCGGCGATGAAGCTGTCGCGGAAGGCGGTCAGCTCGTTGAGGCGGTTTTGCGCCAGGCGCCGTCCGGCGGCCGTCTGCATCTTGCCGGGCAGGGTGGCCAGCTTGGTGTCGATATGGTCGAGCGCATAGGCTTTTTCATCGAGCTCGCGGTGCAGCGCCATCGGATCGTCGGCGTGCGCCAGCGCGGTGCCCATGCGGCCGGCCGTGTAGAACAGCCGCGCCAGGCCCACCGCGCCGAGCGCGTCGAGGCGGTCGGCGTCCTGCACGATCTTGGCCTCGATGGTCTCGGCGCGGATGGCGGCGGAAAAACTGTGGCTCTCGATCGCATGCGCGACGGCGGCCAGTTTATTGGGCGGGAAATCGAGTTCGGCCAGCTGGCGGCTGGCCAGCAGCGCCGCCTTGCGCGAGGCGAGGTGGCGCTCGGGATCGTTCTTGGGCAGGTTGACCAGGTCGTGCAGATAACAGCCGGCCAGCACGACCAGCGCGTCGGCCTCGGGATAATCGTCCAGCAGCAGGGTGGCGTTGCGCCAGACCCGGTGCAGGTGGTTGTTATCGTGCGCTCCGTCGACTCCGGCGGCGGCGCTGGCCAGGCGGACCAGGCGCGGGTGCCAGCTGTTCAGCAAGCTGTTCATTGTTCTCCCGTGATGTCTTCGGCGTTTGGTTTTTCAGATCATACAGCCTGATTCAGCCCTTGTGCAGGGTATGCGGACGGCGATTAATAATTGTTTGCTTGCCAAGTACGATGAGATTGTGCAAAATGCAACCATATTTGATAATGACAGGCACTTTGATGCGTAACTTCCTGGCGCTTGCACCGATCTTGTTGGCCCTGGTCTGCGACTGCGCGCTGGCGCTGGACGACACGCCGACCGTGGCGCCCTATTTCCAGCTTAGGGGGGAGGACTTCCGCCCGGCCGGCGCGCGCCCGAACCCGGCCGCCAGCGCCACGTCCTGGTCGGCCAGGCGCACCGCCGCGGATGCCGAGCCCGCCAAGCCGGAACCGCTGGCGCCGAATCCGCGCGCCGTCGCCATCACCGTGCTGCGCGCCTTGCCGGCACCGGCCTCCCAGCTGGTGGAAAAACCCAGGTGGAAGCTGCGCTAGGCTTATTTGTTTCTCTAGTGCATTTATTTACTGCGTCTTTACTTGACTTGAGGTAACATTGCCGTCAATCATTTTGGCAATGAAGGAAAACCCCATGTCTGGTAATGTAAGCGAACTGCACGCAACGACCCCCGCCGGCGAGTACTTGGCCTTCACGCTGGGCCAGGAAGAGTACGGCATTGACATCCAAAAAGTCGCCGAGATCCGCAGCTACGAAAGCCCGACCCGCATCGCCAACGCCCCCGATTTCGTCAAGGGCGTGGTCAATCTGCGCGGCCTGATCGTGCCGATCGTCGACATGCGCATCAAGTTCAACCTGGGCACGCCGTCGTACGACCAGTTCACCGTCGTCATCATCCTCAACATCGGCCACCGCGTGGTCGGCATGGTGGTGGACCGCGTCTCCGACGTCACCACGCTGTTGCCCGAACAAGTCAAGCCGGCGCCGGAAATCGGCTCGGCCATCAACACCGACCACATCGTCGGCCTGGGCACGCTAGACGAGCGCATGCTGATCCTGATCGATATCGACAAGCTGATGTCCAGCGCCGACATGGGCCTGGTCGAAAACACCGCGCTGGCCGCGTGATGACGATGCTGACCAATATCAGTATCGGCAAGCGCCTGGCGCTGGGCTTTGGCATCATCCTGGCGTTTGCCATGTTGATCACCGCGATCAGCGTCTGGCGCCTGCAGGGCGTGGCCACGGCCACGCGCGAGATGATGCAGGTGCCGCTGGCCAAGGAGCGCATGATCTCCGACTGGTCAAGCAAGATTGATAGCGCTATCCGCCGCACCACCGCCATCGCCCGCAGCAGCGATCCGTCGCTGGGCGCCTTCTTCGCCGAAGAATCGAAAGCTTCGTCGGCCATCTCGGCGGAATATCAAAAGAAAGTGGAAGCGCTGATCGTCGACGCCGACGAGAAGGAACTGTTCGGCCGCATCGGCGAGCAGCGCAAGATCTATCTGTCGTCGCGCGACCAGGTGGCCAAGCTGAAAGGCGCCGGCGAACTGGAAGAAGCCGAGAAGGTCTTCGCCAACGTGTTCCGTCCCGGCTCCACCAGCTACCAGGCGCTGATGCAGGAACTGCTGAAAATGCAGCGCGCGAAAATCGACGCCACCGCCGTCCATATCGATGAAGTGGCGGCCAGCAGCCGCAAGCTGCTGTACCTGCTGGCCGCGCTGGTGCTGGCCTTCGGCGCCGTCAGTTCCTGGCTGCTGACCACCGGCATCACCGGCCCGCTGCAAGTGGCGGTGACGGCCGCGCGCCGCGTCGCCGGCGGCGACCTGACCGGCCATATCGACGACAGCGCCCGCGATGAAACCGGCCAGCTGCTGTCCGCGTTGAAGGAGATGAACGCCAGCCTGCTGGGCATCGTCACCGAGGTACGCAGCGGCACCGACCATATCACCACCTCGTCGAGCGAGATCGCGGCGGGCAACCAGGATCTGTCGCGCCGCACCGAGCAGCAGGCCGGCGCGCTGGAGGAAACCGCGTCGTCGATGGAAGAACTGACGTCGACCGTCAAGCACAACGCCGACAACGCGCGCCAGGCCAACCAGCTGGCCGCATCGGCCGCGCAGGTGGCGGTCAAGGGCGGCATGGTGGTGTCGCAGGTGGTGGACACGATGGATTCGATCAACCAGTCATCGCGCAAGATCGTCGACATCATCGCGGTCATCGACGGCATCGCCTTCCAGACCAACATCCTGGCGCTGAACGCCGCCGTGGAAGCGGCGCGCGCCGGCGAGCAGGGACGCGGTTTCGCGGTCGTGGCGACGGAAGTGCGCAACCTGGCGCAGCGCTCGGCGTCGGCGGCCAAGGAGATCAAGACGCTGATCGGCGACTCGGTCGACAAGGTCAACCAGGGCAGCAAGCTGGTGGCCGATGCCGGCTTGACGATGGATGAAATTGTCAGCAGCGTGCATCGCGTCAGCGACATCATCACCGAGATCACGGCGGCCAGCACTGAGCAGAGCGCCGGCATCAACGAGGTGTATCAGGCCATCGGCGCGATGGATGGCGTGACGCAGCAGAACGCCGCGCTGGTCGAACAGGCCGCCGCCGCGGCGGAATCGATGCAGCAGCAGGCAGCGGCGCTGGCGCAGGCGGTCAGCGTGTTCAAGGTGGAGGGTTTGGCGTCGTCTTCGCGTCCGCGCGGCACGGCTGCGCGCACCACAGCGGCGCGCCCGGCGCTGCGCCTGACCAGCCGCGCTTAGTTATCACTGCTGTTCGTCGCTACTGTCGCCGGGCGATCTGTCGATCGCCTGTTGCGACAAGCGGTCCGCGTCGCCGTTGCGGTGGCGCGGCACCCAGCGCAGGCTGACCTCTCCCAGCGGCGCCATCAACTCCAGCACGCGCTGGCGATGTTCTTCCAGTCCCTTGGCGCCACGGCCGGCAGCCACCGCCTGCGCACTCAGATTCACATCGTTGACCACCACCTGGCTGTCCCCGTGCACCACCAGCCCGGCCGCGCCCAGGCTGACGGCCGCTTCCAGCAAGGCCGTCAGCGCCAGGTATTCCGCCTCGCCGCTGTTGCCATATCCGGCGCGGCGGCTGATTTCCACCCGCTCGTCCTCCGGCCCGCACAGCAGCGCGCCGATGCCGATCTGTCCCGGATTGGGATGCGCCGAACCGTCGAACCACCCACGCCAGCCGTCAGTGGCCGGCCGCATGCGCGCCGCGCGCTGTTCCAGCTGGCGCGCCTTCTCCGCCAACTTTGCCGAACGCAGTTCCTGGTCGCGCAGGCGCAAGGCGCTGCGTTCGGCCAGCAGTGGCGCTAAACCCTGTACGCCCGCCACCTGCGTCAGCACCTGATGCAAGGCCTGCGCTTCGCTCACTTGTGTACGCGCCGCCAGACGACGAGCGGCCACGCGCTCGCCCTTGTAGGCGGCCGTGGCCAATACTTCGAAATCAGCGTCGTTCATCAATCGCGGCGCGGGTTGTCTGGATGGCGGTCATGGCGGTTAGGCACACCGTCGCCGTCGCGATCGTGGTCATAGCGGTTAGGTATGCCGTCGTGGTCCTTGTCGCCGCGGCCGTGGTCCCGGTTGTCGTGACGGTCGTAGCGGTTCGGGATGCCGTCATGATCGCGGTCGCCGTTCGGTCCGCGGTCCCAACGCGCTTCCTCGCGCAGCCAGCGGCCATCGCGTTGCACCCAGCGCGGTTGGGCATAGATGTAGCCCGGACGCTCGGCGACCCAGCTGCCGCCTATCCATTCATGGCGGTGGCCGCGCCAGTCCCAGTAGCCCGGCGCCCAGACGTAGCCGTAGCGCGGCGGCGGCATCCGTTCATAGCGCGGCGGCGGCGGTGCGACGGTCACATAGTCAACCTGCACCGGGGCCGGGCCGACGGTGACCCAGCCGCCCGGATCGAGGCGCCAGTTGCCGCCGTCGCGTATCCATTCGGCGCGGCGATACTGCGCGCCGTTGCGTTCCGTTTCCCAGCGGCCGGCCAGCCACACGTGGCGATAGCCGTCCCAATTCCAATAGCCAGGCGCCCAGACGTAGCCTTGGCGCGGCGCCGGCAGGCTTTCAAACCGTGGAGGCGGCGGCGCATTGCCGATCACGACGCTGACGCCGACTTGCGCGGACGCGATGGCTGGAGCGAATGCGGCTGCGCTCAACGCGAGCATGGCGGCAGCGTAAATGGTGTGCGAGCGTTTGATCATGATGTGTTCTCCGTTTGCGCGTTTTCGTGCAACGCTTGAACGAACTATAGCAAGCAGCGCCAGGGATGACTCCCGATGATGCAACTTTTTACATCTGACACAAAGGTGTGGTGGTGTGTGCGGTGGCGCACAGAGAGGACTACGGCGGGGCGGGTGCTGGCGGACCAAGAAGGAACGGAGCGAGGCTGCTAAAGGCTTCGCCTGTTACGCGGCGTTTCGGCGGCGCGTACAGGCGAAGGGATTACGGGCCTTCAAATTTTGCTCGCTGCGGTGGTGTCTGCGGCCAGCACGGATTTGCTCTCGTCGATCAGCGACTGTTTTTTCTGGTCGGCGGTCAGGCGCTTGGCGCTGACGACGATCACCTGCATGTCCTTGGCGGCGGCCGGCGCGGTGTAGCTGGCCAGTGCTGGAGCCGGCGCTGGGGCTGCGGTGGTTTCGTCGAGGACGTAGTTGGCGGCGCAGGCCAGGCCCAGGGTCACGACAAACAGGGCTTCGAAGTTTTTCAGGACGTTCATTTTGCTTCCTTTCGGTGGTTAAAAGTGTGTTTCGATGTGCTCACTTTATGCAAAGGCCTGTCCAGCCGCCACGGGATTGCGACGAGCCGCGCTTTTTGCGTCCCGAAATGCAGATAGGCGCGACAAGGCGATAGCTTTTCGACCACGGACTGCGCGTTTTCGCCGCCCCTCCGCTAAGGCTGGGCAGATACCGTCCACCAGCGTGAGGGGCTTATGCCGCGATTCATCACCACCATCCTGCAAGCCTGGGCCGAACGCCGCCGCGCGCGCCGCCGGCAGGCCAACCTGCGCGCCGGAGCACGTGGCTTCTCATCGATGCGGCTGGTGCCGTCGACACCCGCGACGAGCGGGGCACAGCCGCTCGGGCGCCAGCGCGCCATGTGGATCGCCGTTGGCGGCGTGTGCGTGGTGGCGGGCGGGGGCGCGCTGATCGCCGGCCATGCGCGACACCTGGCCGCCGCGACGGTCAGCACGCCGCAGGCCGTCAACAGCGTGCGCGCCGCCTATGCTTATCAATCCGTGCTGCCCGGCGCCGCCTTCACCGTGCCGGCGCAGGCGGGCCTGAGCACCAGCATCCAACCCGGCGGCGTCTTGCTGGTGGCATCCGGCATGCAAGCCGCTCCAGCGGTGCGCGTGGACCTGTGCAGCCAGATGCGCAGCCCCACCGACGCCCGCCTGCTGCCGCTGCGGCTCGGCTACCGCTTCGACGACGTCAAGCGCTGGGTTAAGCGCAATGAAGAATCGAACCTCCAGATCTCGCTGCGCAACGTATTGCTGGTGGCCGACAACGGTGCCGGCGCCGCCGCGATCCCGGAAATCCAGATCGAAGGCACTGCCCGCGCGGATTTCACCGATCCGCTGAGCGAGCCGCTGCAACTGAGTTGGCGCAGCGCGCAGGCCGGCGCGCGCTGGATCAGCGACGCCAGCTTCGGCCAGGTCGAGCAGGGCGCCAGCGGCCAGGTGGCGCTGCGCCAGCAAGGATGGCTGCTGTGGGGCGCCGCCTCGGCGCTGCGCATCGAACGGCGCGCCAACGCCATGTGCCCGCAGGCGGGAGAACTGGTGGTGCAGATGTATCGCCTGGCGCCGGACGACGCAGCTGACACCAGTGTGCCGGCCAGCGCGTTGGTGGTCGCCTTCCCCGCGCGCGGCAGGGCGGTCAGCACCAATCTCGCGCCAGGCGCGTATCAGGTGCCGGCCGCCGCACCAATGGCGCTGGAAGACCAATCGCTGTTCAACGAACTGCAAGACCAGGGACTGGTGCGGTTGAACGCCGCCGGCGCGATCGAACTGGCGCCGCGCGACCTGCCGCAATGGCAGGCCGCTGGCGCCGCCGAACGGGTCGCGGAATTGGACAACTGGAAGCAGGTCAAATCCGGCGCCGCCACGCACAAACTGTTCAAACGTCTGTACTACCAGGCCGACGGCGCCTACGTCCGCCAGCAGATCGACATCTACAATAGCGAACGCCGCCTGCTGGCCTGGCGCGTCAAGGCACCGGCGGGCGTGGCGCTGGACTGGAGCGCCAGCACCGGCAGCGACTCGGCATCCGGCAGCGCACCGACGATGGTGGCCACCACCAGTCAGATGCCGGTCGCCGTCTCGCGCCTGTTCGCATCGCTGCCGCAAGGATGGCAGCCGTGGACCCGCGTGGCGCGCTGGCCGCAAGCAGTTGAAGGGCAGGGCGTTCGCCCTGTCGTGCGGCTCAAGCTCGCACTGCCGCGCGCCGCGGCTGGCGGCGAAGTGATGCAGGTGCTGCTGGCCGGCCGCGTCACCGGCAGCGTTGGCGCCAGTGCGCAGCTGGCGCCCGCCTGCACCGGCCGCGCGTGTGCCAGCAGCACGGATGTCCAGCAGGTCACGCTGACGCTGCAAGCGGGCGCGCACAACGTGCAGCTGACGGCGCAACCGCTGGATTTCAGCGCGCCGGAGGATCAAAAATACCGCCACCTGCGTGTCGCCGGCGGCCGCCTGGTATGGCAGGCGCTGTCGCCCGGCGGCGGCGACGGCACGCCTGGCCTGCCACGACCAGCCGCACCGTCGCCGGTGCAGCTGGAAGACCGCAACGGCACGCTGCTCTGGGCCGACGGCGCGCCGACGCAGTCCGCCATCGAGGCCGGCCTGGCGCCCCTGCTGGGCGTGAGCGGCGACCAGGCCAACAGCGTGGCCGGCATGCTGGCCCGCCTGCCGGTATCGGCTGCCACGGTCTCGCGCGCATCCGGCGCGGCGGTCGGCGCGCGCCTGACGCTGGACCTGCCCTTGCAGGCCTTGAGCCAGCGCGTGCTGGAGTGCGTCGGCATGCATCGCGGCCGTTGGGATGGAAAGGCCTGCAGCGGCGCCCAGGCTGCGGCGGATGGCCGCCACGCCGGCCTGGTCATCCTCGATACCGAGACCGGCGACGTGCTGGCCGCCGCCGGCGCCGGCGCGGGCGAAGTCAGCGCCGCCAACTGGGCCGAGGTGCGCGATTTCGACCGCACCAGCCCCGCGCGCAGCCCGCTGCGCCTGCCGGCCCTGCAGCACGACGGCGGCGCGCACCAGAGTCCCGGCTCGACGTTCAAGGTGGTCAGCGCGCTGGGTCTGGAGCTGGCGGCGCAGAACGATCCGCAGATCGACGCGCTGCTGACCGGCATGCCGCTGCCCGCCATCAACCGCCTGGCGCAGCAGCGCGGCTTCGGCTTCCAGACCGACGCCGCCAGCTACCCGCTCAATCCGCGCCTGGCCCACATCACCAACTACCACGAGCAAAGCCTGGACCGGCGCGCGCAGGAAGGCCGCCTGGGACTGGCGCAGGCGCTGACCTACAGCCTCAATACCTGGTTCGCCTGGTCCAGCGAATTGAGCGACCATAGCCTGTTCGGCCGCGCCGACGGCGGCGCCCCCGACCTGCAGGCGCTGGACGCCAACGCGCTCGATGCGGTGCGCCCCATCGTCGCCGCCGCGCACCGCTTGGGCTTCGAGCAAACGCTGCGCCTGGACGGCGGCTTGCTGCCGGCCGATTTCAACTGGCGCAGCTGGGATGCGCTGCAAGCGACGCCGGCGCATATCGATCCTATCCACACTCGGCACGAGCTGCGGCAGATGGCGATCGGCTTGCGCATGCAGGTCACACCGTTGCAAATGGCGCTGGCCGCGGCGGCGGTCGGACAGGGCAAGGTGGTGGCGCCGCGCATGCTGCTCGCATTGGGCGGCGCCGACAGCACCGTGCCGGAGATGAAGCCGGTCGGCATCCGCCTCGACCGCATCCGGGCCGGCATGAAAGGCGTGGTCGATGTCGGCACCGGCGCCGGCGCGTTCGGCGGCGCCGCGCTGGCCGGCGTGCGTCCCGGCCTGTACGGCAAAACCGGCACCGCGCCCACCGGCGACGACACGGCCACCGTCTGGTTCACCGGCTGGCTGGAACCGGGCACTTTGCCCGGCCAGACGCACCGGCTGGCGATGGCGGCCTTCGTCAGCCACTCCAACGCCACCGGCGGCGAGCATGCGGCGCCGGTGCTGGCGGCGGTGCTGTCCACGCTGGCGGCCCAGAACCGCGAACAGAAGGGGAAATAGGCTTGTAAACGGGACAATGAAATCGCGGCTTTTGTGGCATGATTTCGAGGCGTCCGCCATAGCGCGCTCATTTTCGTTTTTCTCTTATTGACAGGACTGTATGCGCTTGCCAGGAACCCGGTATCAGGAGCACGGCTGGGAACAAGTGCGCAAGCTGTTGGGACACTGCTCGTTGCAGGCGTTCCGCCGGCTTGAGATGCACCAGCTGCTCGACCCCGGGCAGCATGCAACGCTGCTCGACAGCTATACCGATGCGGTAGCCGCAGTGCTGCGCGCGGGCGCCCGCTCGGCGCGCGCCGAGGCCGAGGGCAACAGCTACGGCGACAGTGTCTATGAACTGTCGCTTAGCCTGATGTTCGAATTGCAGGCGCAGCCGGCGTTCTGGCTGGCGTTTGTCGCCGCCGTCGCCGCCGAACATGGCCGCAGCGGCGCCTTCTGGCTCGATGCCGCCGCCGAGGGCGTGATGCGCAAGAAGGTCAACGATATGTACGCCGGCCTGCGCGACAAGGTCGACGCCGACAACTACATCGTCACCACGGGGCGCGACTGCTCGCCCAACAAAATCTACACCTATCGCATGCTCGATACCGCCTACCGCGAGATCGCCGGCCTGTTCGCGGACTGGCGGCAGCACGCGGCGCGGGTGGGCGACATACTGGGCCGTCCGCTGGACGGCAGCCCGATCGAGGTGCGGCAAATGAAGTCCATCAGCGGCTGCAGGGCCGAGTGGATCATCCGCTGGAGCGCGTCGCAGGAGCGCTACGCCGGCTCGCCGGGACCGCTGCACACCAAATCCAAACGCTTCGCCAGCCTGAAAAATAGCCCTGAGAAGATCGCGGCGATGCTGGCGGAGATCGGCGATTATGAAGAACTGTCAGCCAATATGGATCGCGCCGACGACTGGCAAGGCGATGCGGGCGAAGCGGCGCTGTGGCTGGAAGACTACTGGCGCGTGCTCGGCGAGTCCGACCAGAACGCCCCGCAAGGCGAGGATCGCATCCTGCCCGAACCGGTGGCGGATGAAGACTCCGGCCTTGCGGACGAAGCGGAGGAGGGCGACGCCACTGCCGGGCCGCCAGATGAATTCGAGGTGCACGACCTGGCGGCCGAACAGGCATTGGCCGGCACGCTTTCCCTGCCCCCCCGCTATCTGGAATTGGCGCGGGCGGCGCAGGAAGCCGGCAGCTGGGCGTTGCGCGTTTTGAGCAGCGAGTCGCTGCCGATCCGCCTCGCCGTGTACCAGAAACTGCTGGGCGCCGCCGACGATACCTACCCGGACGCCTGGCTCGACCCGGCCACCGGCGAGCTGCCGACCTTGCTGCAGTTGGCGGCGCTGGACCAGATTTCGATGCCGACGCTGCGCAAGCGCCGCAACGAAGCGATCGACAAGCTGAATGCGGCCAACACCGCGTCGGCGAAATGAAGGAGAACGAGTTGACATCAGCACAAGATGAGCAAGACGCACGGCTGCGAGAGCGCGCGCTGCTGGCCCGCGCCGTGCCGGGTGACCGCCTGATGCTGGCCGACGCCACGCTGCTGGCGGCATTGGACGGCAGCCGGGTGTTGACGCCGAACGAACGACAGGCCTTGTCGGCGTCGCCTTTGACGCTGCGCCGCTTCCGTCAATTGTCGCTGGAGCGGCACGCGGCCGCGCAGGCGCAGGTACGGCAGGCCGCCAACGATCCGGTGTGGGGTGGCAGCTGCGGCATGCTGCGCGCGGCCGCCAGCGCAGCGATGCTGGACGCGCTGGTCACCGACGACAGCTGCTGGACGCTGCACTTCCTCCCGCAAGGCGAGGGTTGGCAAGTGATCCTGAGCTTGTCGGCGGAAGCGCCGTTCGCCGCGCGCCTGTTGCGCGAGCGTGTGATGGTGCGCGTGATCGACGGCGGCGGCGCGATCGTCTTGCAAGGCCGCCTGGACGCCGACGGCGAATACGAGTGCAGTTGGCCTTTCGCCACCCCGCCGGCGCGCCACTTCCAGATGTACGGCGCAGGTTTTGCTGTCGAACCGGTGGCGCCTTAGGCCATGGGCATATTTACCCGGCGCCGCAAGCCAGCCGTCGACACCGACGGACTGGGAGTCAACCTGATCGCGCTGAGGCTCGATGCGGGGGACTTTGCGCCGGTACATAGCACCGTCGTGGTCTTCAACGCAGGCGGCCATGCGCGCCGCGCGGTCGCCGGCAAGGTGGCCTGCGAGGCGGGCGAGTTGGCGCTGTGCTTCCATCCGGGACCGTACACGGTGCACCTGGCGCCGTTCGCGGCGGCGCCGGAATGGGGGCTGCGGCTGCGCTTTGTCGTCGATGTCGCCAACCCGCGCGTGACGCAGCAGCGTTTCGATTTGTATTTGTACAGCGAGATGGCGGAACGGCTGGAGTTGGAGGCGTTCCGCACATCGGTCCAGGCGGCGCTGCAAACGGAGCTGGCGCAGGGCGCACTGGACCTGCCGCCGTGCACTACGCTGGAGGAGTGGCATGCCTTCCGCGCCGGCCTCAATCAGCTGTTGTACACGCGCTTCGGTGTAACGGTGGACGACTGTGTGCCGGTCGACTTGGGCGACCAAGTCGACTACGCCGACGTGTTGACGGTCCGCGCCGCCAAAGCTGCCGTCGTAACTGCTGCCGATATGCCGCCGGTGCCGCCGCCCGTCTCCGTGGCGCCTTCCGCCGCCGCAGCGCCTGTCGCCTGGCAAGATGCATTTGGCCTGCGCCGCCTGTTCCTTGAACTGCCGGCCCTGAGCCGCGACCTGCGCTTGCTCGTCCTGCCTGAAGGCTCGTTGATCTTCCAGCAGCACCAGGCCCTGTTGCTACGACTCGGCATGGCCGCGCTGAACGTCAACACCATGCCGTCGCTGGCCTGGACGGCACCGGACCAGCCATTGGCGTATGCAGAACAGGTCCGACGCACCGGCCAGACCCTGGTCGCGATACAAGCGCTGGACGAAGCCTGGGCGTTGTTGGCCCGCTTCCAGCGCGCCGGCCATGCGCAATGGCCGGCACTGCTGGAGGAGGCAGACCGCATCTGCGCCAACCTGGAAACCGGCCTGGCCTTCCGCCGCGCCCCGCATGCGCCCCGCACGGAACCATCGCTATGACCACGCTATGACCACGATTTCCGCCACCACCGTGCCCACCAACGCCGAATGCCGCAGCATACTGGCCGACGGCCGCATCCTGACGATCACCGCCAGCCGCCGCCCGCGCGCCAACCGCGCCGAGGTCAAATGCAGCGTCGCCGGCGCGCCGGCCATCGCCGAACGGATGCAGGAAGTGGTTCGCCTTGCCCGCCATACCGAAGTGTGGCTCGACAGCCGCGACCAGGTCGTCCTCAGCATGGACGTGGCGCCCGGCGCCGCAGACCGCGACTGGGAACTGGCAGCAGTGTTGGCGGACCGCATGGTGCGCGGCTTGTTCCAAGCTGCGCAGGCCGGCCGCCAGTTCGCCCAAGGCTGGTCGGACGCCTGGCACCTGGGCCGCGTCCAGGGCGCCGCTTCCGTCGCCGCTATGGCGGATCATCCGCAGATCGGCCCCGCCGACAGCATCATCGCCGGCGGCGCAGCCAACGATGGTCCGGCGCGGGCGCTGCACATCACCCATCTTGGCGCGCTAAGCGGCCATGCCGATCCGTCGGCCGGCGTCTCCACCGTGCGCGCCTGGTTCCCGCTGCACAGCGGCGGCGTCAATGACAGCCTGGCGTGGGTGGAGGTCAGCGTCTTCGCCATCGAAAGCGGCGCAGAAGCGGAGGGTGTATCGGCCAGCGCCACCCACCATCCTGCATCGGCGACAGAGGAGGACACCATCGCCGCGCCAGGCCTGGACGCGAGCGCCCAGTTGGAAGTCCGTCAGACGCTGGCCGCCGCCCGCCATTTCGATGGCAAGGGCCTGGGCCGCTGGCGCAGCGTGGTGCGTTTCGACCAGCCGCGCTTCCAGGGCGGATCGTACCAACTGGCGCTGGTGATGGCCGACCGTCTTGCGCGCGGGCGCGAGTTCCTGCCGCGCGGCCGCATCATCGCCACCGGCTGCTCCAGCGCCTGGCATGCCGGCCGGGTCGACACCGTCGAAGGCCGCGAGCCCAAGCTGGAATTGATACTTATGCAAGCGGCCGCGGGCGATCGGGTGCTGCTGCCCAAGGCCTGGCAGGATGAACTGCCGGCCGGCTACGCAGTCGAGCTGCGTCAAAAAGGCGCCAGCCTGGCCTGTATCGACCGGATCGGCATGATTTGAAGCGGCACAGTATCGTGCGCAGAATGAAAAATGGGCGTGCCCTGCTAAAATCGGCGGATGGCAGGGCGGCCCGGAAGACGAATCGAAGAAGGAGTCTGACATGTTCCAAATGTTTGGTTTTGGCGGCGTAAAATGCCCGCGTTGCGAGCACAAAAACGACGACCAGTCGGGCTACTGCAAGCACTGCGGCTTGACCTTGGGCGCGCCGCGCAGCGAGCCTGTGCTGCGCGATAACCGCTGGATTCCAGGCGACGACGAACTGGCCGTGTACTTCGGCGTGAGCGCCTTGTCCGGCATCTTCACCAAAACGCTGCGCGTGCCGGCCACCTCGCGCGCCTACATCCTGCAAGCCGACAAGGCCACCGAGGTGCCGCAGGGCGAATATGAGATCGAAGGCTTCTTCACCCGCCTGAACCACCTGCTGCGCAACCAGAACGCCGAAATCCTCATCACCCGCAGCGCCGCGCTGCCGGTGGAGTTTTCGTTCGGCGACCTGCAAACGGCGGAGCACCTGAAGGTGGCGGCCCGCTTCACGGTCGCCATCCGCATCGAGAACGTGCCTGCTTTCGCCCAGCACTTCATGACCGTTCCCGGCACCGTCAGCACGCAGCATTTGCAGGACTTGCTGGGCCCCTCGGTGCATCAGGTGGCGGCGGAATTCATCGGCAGCCGCTCGATGCGCGACATGGCGCACAACGCCGAGCTGCGCCTGCAACTGGACGAGCGCCTGCAAGCCGCATTGAAGCTGCGCCTGGCCGGCTACGGGCTGGCGGTCGATCGCGTGGAGACCGTCGCGCTGCGGCACGATAAATTCGACCACAACCGCGAACGCATCGGCACCCTGTGGCTGGTGGCGGACGAGCGCCATGTGCAGCTGGAGCACGTCAAGCAGCTGGACCAGATCTACGACGAAGAGGAATGGCAGGCCATCTGGCGCGAAGAACAAAAGATGCGCTCCGACCTGCGCCGCGCCGAGCTGCGCCAGGACGCGGGCGTCAACAAGGCCGAGCTGACGTTCAAGGAGTCCGAGCGCATGCAGGCGCTGCGCGCGCGCGAAGTGGACTTGTACAGCCGCGTGATGGAATCGAAGACCCGCAAGGTCGCCATCGACAAAGGCGCCGGCACCGTGCTGGCCGATCTGGAGCATGAGCTGGCGAAAAACAAATCCCACCGTGCCGGCGAGCAGGCGGACTGGGAGCATGTGCGGCATCTGGCCCAGATCAAGATGCGCACCGAGCTCGAAGTGCTGCAACAGACGGCCGCCGAACAACGTCAGTTGGCGCAGCAGCGCCTGTCGCACCAGCTGCGCCAGCAAGCCATCGAGAACCAGATGGCGCAGGCCTTGCTGATCGAGGACGAGTCGCATCGCCGCAGTGAACTGGCCGCGCTGCGCCAGCGCGAGAAGGCCGAGAAAGAGCGTGAGCTGCACATCGAGGCCGAAGGCCACAATGAGCGCATCCAGGGCCTGACCCTGGCCAGCGCCGCGCGCCGCAGGGAGGCCGAGCGCGTGCAGGAATGGGAAGACCAGCTGCAACTGGCCCGCCAGCGCGAACTGCTGCGCGGCGACGCCGTCAAGGACGCGGCCAACGCCGTGCAGGTGGCCGAGATCAACCAGAAAATCGAAGAACTCAAGCGCGCCGGCGCGCAGGCAGATTCGGTGGTCCAGTATGAAAAGCTGCTGCGCACCATCGAGGCGGACGGCGTGCATCAGCGCCAGAACCTCGCCGTCAACAAGCAGGCGATGCTGGATCAGCTGGAAGTGGATGAGCAGCGCCAGATCCTCAAGCAGAAGGAGCAGGAAGCGCAATGGCAGCGCGAACTGAAAAAGCTGGAGCATGACCGCGACGAAAAGTTCGCGCGCTGGAAGGGCGAGTACGATGTGCTGCTGGCGCAGCAATCGCATGAGCTCACGCGCATCGAAACCATCGGCCGTTTGAGCGATACCGGCAAGGTGGCCACCGCCGCCGCGCCGAACGCCGAAGCGCTCAAGCAGATCATGAAGATGCAGATCCAGGGCGGCATGACGGCCGAGCAGATCCAGGCATTGGCGCAGGTGGTGGCGGCCGAACACGGCGTGACCCCGGCCGAAGCGGCGCAGCTGGCGCATGAGCGGGTGCTGGAAGAGCGCGCGCACCGCGACACGGAAATGGACAAGGACCGCCGCCACCAGCTCGACCTGCTGAACGTTCAGAACACGGCCAGCGCCAGTGCGTTGACCACGCAGAGCCAGCTGGGCATCGGCGTGGCGCAGGCCGGCGCCGCCGCTCCCGTGCCCGCGCCGGCGCGCTACTGCGCCAACGGCCATCCGACGCGGGCCGGCCACCCTTTGGATAAATTCTGCGCCCAATGCGGCGTGCCTTTAGCTTAAACAGCTTTATGCAGGAACGGTTACACTTCGTTTAATGATGCAAACAGCAAGAGACAAGATCCGCGAACTGCGGGCCTTACATGATGACGGTCTACTGAGCTTGCAGGAGTTCGACCGCCGCAAGAACGCCATCCTGGATGCGGAATACGCGCCGCCGGGAGGCAGCGTCACGGCTGCGCCGCCGGCGGTACGACAGGGCACCGAGCTTGGGTTGATGTCCAGCCAGGAGATCGGCCCGCAGAACCGCCGCTACCGGTTGGAGCGCCTGATCGGCATGGGCGGCATGGGCCAGGTGTGGCAGGCGACCGACCTGGCCACCCACGCGGAACTGGGCCACAGCGACATGGTGGCCTTGAAGATCCTGCCGCCGCAGCTGACCCAAAGCGCCACCCACGCCAAGCTGCTGATCGAGGAAGCGACGCAGGCGCGCAAGCTGGCGCATGAAAACATCGTCCGCGTCTATGAGTGGGCGCAGGACCCGGCCACCTCCAGCTATTTCATCATCATGGAATACCTGGAAGGCCAGGACCTCGACGCCTACCTGGCCGCGCAAGGCCCGCTGCCGATGGAAGCCATCTACCGCCTGCTGACGCCTGTGGGCGACGCCTTGCAATACGCCTGGGACAAACACAAGCTGGTGCACCGCGACCTCAAGCCCGGCAACGTGTTCCTGACCCAGCGCGGCGAGATCAAGCTGCTGGACTTCGGCATCGCCTCGCGCGCGCGCAGCGCCGGCAGCAGCCTCGGTTTGCAGACGCCCAATGCCGGCACCGTCGGCTACCGCGCGCCGGAGGCGGGTACCCACCAACGCCAGCCTTCGCCCAGGCTGGATGTCTATGCCGTCGCCGTGATGATCTACCAGCTGCTGGAAGGCCGCATGCCGTTTGACGATATGCGTCCGGCCGACTTCCATCCGTCGCCGCCGCAGGGGCTCAATCCGGCGCAGTGGAAGGTGCTGCAAAACGGCTTCGCCTACGCGCAGGAGCGCCGCCCGGCCTCGGTCAGCGAGCTGCTGGCGGAGCTGCGCCGCGCCGACGGTCCGAGCGAAGAAGAGTTGGCCGCCCAGGCCCGCCAGGCGCGGGAGCGCGAGCAGCAGCGCCAGTCCGAGCAAACGGCGCACGCCGAGGCCAAGGCGGCACAGGCGGAACATGCGCGCGCCGCCGACCTGAAGCGACAGGCCCTGGCGGCGGAACTGGCCGCCCGGCGCCAGGCCGAAGCCCAGGCTGCGGCGGCAGAAAAAGTGAAGCTGGACCAGCAACGCCGCGCGCTGGAGGCAAAGCAGCGCGCCGAAGCCGAAGCCGCGGCGCTGGCACGCAAGCAGGCCTTGCGCGAGCAATTGCAGGCGCGCCGCGACGCCGACGCCAAGCAGGCACGCGAGGAACGCGAGGAGCAGCAACGAAAAGCCGCGCAACTGAAGGCCGAAGCGGCGTATCGCTCCGAGCAGGAGCGCCACCGCAAGCAGCAGGCCGAACGCAACGCCGCCGAACTGGCCGCGCTGATGCCGACGGCGGGCAGCCCGGTCGCCGACGCCAACGGCGTGCTGCGTGACCGCTTTGTCGACGGCACCGGCGTTGGCCCCGATCTGGTGCTGATACCCACCGGCCGTTTCCAGATGGGCTCACACGAGCATGAGCAGGCGGCGGCGATCAAGGCCGGCGCGCAGAAAAACTGGCTGGAGCGCGAAACGCCGCAGCACTGGGTCGGCATCGAGCATTCGTTCGCGATGGGGCGTTCTCCCGTCACGGTCGGACAATGGCGGCAGTTCGTGCGCGCCACCGGCTGGGAATCGCAATCCGATACCGACTGGCGCGCACCCGGCTTCGCGCAGACCGACGAGCATCCGGTGGTCGGCGTCAGCTGGGTCGATGCGCAGCTGTATGTGCGCTGGCTATCCGGGCAAACCGGCCAGACTTACCGGCTGCCGAGCGAGGCGGAATGGGAATACGCCTGCCGCGCCGGCACCAAGACCGCCTTCAGCTTCGGCGACGCCATCACCACCGAGCAGGCCAACTACGACGGCCATTACACCTACAACGGCAGCCTGCGCGGCGCCTATCTGCAGGGGACCAACAAGGCCGGCACGTTCCAGCCCAACCCGTGGGGCCTGTTCGACATGCACGGCAATGTGTGGGAGTGGACCCAGGACGTGGTGCACGATAACTACGCCGGCGCGCCGGTCGACGGCAGCGCGTGGGAAGAGGGCGGCGACCAGGTGCGGCGCGTGCTGCGTGGCGGCTCGTGGCTGTACAACCCGCGCTATCTGCGTTCGTCGGTGCGCAACGGCTTTTCCGCGGTGCTCGCCAACGATATCGTCGGCTTCCGGGTGGCGCGAAAGTTGGTCTAACTTCAGGTAAGAACTGGTATAATGCTGCCTTCTTCAAAACACCAGGATCGTACCATGAGCGCTTTGCCACCCTGCCCAAAATGTAATTCCGAATTCACCTACGAAGATGGCACCCAGCTGGTGTGCCCGGAATGCGCCCACGAATGGAGCGCCACCGCTGCCGAAGCGGCCGAAGAAGGCGCCAAGGTGTATCGCGACTCCGTCGGTAACATCCTGCAGGACGGCGATACCGTGACCGTGATCAAGGATTTGAAATTGAAGGGCGGCGGCGGCACCGTCAAAGTAGGCACCAAGGTCAAGAATATTCGCCTGGTCGACAGCGACCACGATATCGATTGCAAGATCGACGGCTTCGGCGCCATGAGCCTGAAAACCGAGTTCGTTAAAAAAGTCGTGTAATCATCCCAGCCGCTCCAGCGCAAAGTCGACGAAGCTGCGGACTTTGGCGCTGGGGCGCGCTTCCGGCCGGCGCAGTATGTGCATGGGCCGCGACGGCAGTTCCCACTTCGGCAGCAGCCGTACCAATTTACCCGCCGCCAGCGCGGGCTCCAGCAGCAGGTCCGCCTGCATCGCGATACCCATCCCCGCAATCGCACCAGACACCAGCGACGTTCCCGTATTGCTGACGAAGGAACTGCGCACCGGCACCTCGATCTGTTCCTCTCCCTTGCGGAAGCGCCACGCCGCGTGCGGGCGCCAGTCGGAAAACACCAGGCAGTCATGTTTTTCCAGGTCCGACGGATGGCGTGGCGTGCCGCGCCGCTTCAGGTACTCCGGGCTGGCGGCGAGCAGCACGCGGCCCGGACGCAAAGGCCGCGCGATCAAGCCGCTGTCGACCAGCGCGCCGGAGCGGATCGCGACGTCGACGCCTTCCTCGGCCATGTCGATCACGCGGTTGGTCAGCAGCAGATCAATTTTCACTTGCGGGTACAGCGCGGCATAAGCGCCGATGACCGGCATGAGCCGATGTTCGCCATACGTGGCGGGCGCAGAGACGCGCAGGCTGCCCTGCGGTTCCGCGCGCAGGTGCTCGGCCACAAGGTCGGCCGCCTCCACGCTGGCCAGCACGTCGCGGCAGCGTTCCAGGTAGACCGCGCCGATCTCGGTCAGCGCTTGCCTGCGCGTGGTGCGCTCGATCAGGCGCGCGCCCAGCTCCTGTTCCAGCGCTTGCACATGTTTGCCGACCATGACCGGCGACATGTCCAGCGTCTGTGCGGCGGCGGCGAAGCTGCGCGCGGTGGCGGCGGCCACGAATACCTGCATGCTGCGGAGTTTATCGCTCATATTCGGAAGTATTAGTTACGAGTCTATGAAATTCTAGCTCATTTATGCTGTGAGGACTTCGAATAATAATGGAGCCTCATTCAACAGCAAGGAGTTCATCATGGCAGCCTACGCAATCGGATATCTCACCTTACGCAACTCGGACTGGGTGGCCGAGTACAGCGCCCACATGCCCGCGCTGGCGAAAAAACACGGCGGCAAGCCGCTGGCGAAGGCGGCGCCGCTGGTCCTGGAAGGATCGCCGCTGCTGTCGGAAACGCAGATCATCGTTGAGTTTCCGTCGATGGAACATGCGCAGGCCTGGTACGACGATCCGGCCCACGTGCCGCTGAAGAAGCTGCGCCAGGGCGGCGCCGATTTTTCGATGGTGCTGCTGAACGGCCTCTGAACGTTTAGGGGAGGCGCAAGCAGGTCAAACGGTGTAGAGTGACGGTTTTGATAATGCCGTTTTCGAGGACCATCGTATGACTATCCGAGTACTGCGCGACCAGTCGCTGCCAATGCGCCACATCGTCCATGTGCGCAACCATATCCTGTCCACGGACGGATCGGTGGAGGAGGGCGGCAGCGACGCCGGCCCTTCGCCTCATGACCTGTACGACGCGGCGCTGAGCGCATGCAAGGCGCTGACCGTGGTCTGGTACGCCAAGCGCAAGAACATTCCGCTCGAGCATGTGGAAGTGAGCATGGAGCGCGACGCCAGCGAAGAGCGCCAGGGCACCTACCGCCTGGCCGCCACGCTGCACCTGACCGGCAAGCTGACCGAGACCCAGCGCACCGAGTTGCTGGCCGCCGCGCAGAAATGCCCGATCCACAAGCTGATGACGTCCGTGACCACCGAAGTCACCACGGTGCTGGGGTAAGATCATGACGATTTCGACTCTGCTCAAAGGCCACGAAAAAGACCTGGGCGGCGGCTTTGTCGTGCGCCGCTATTTGCCGTCCGCGATCAAGCAGGCGGTGGGTCCGTTCATCTTCTTCGACCATTTCGGTCCGGTCGATGTGCCGCTCGATGCCGACCATGACGTGCGTCCGCATCCGCATATCGGCCTGGCCACCGTGACCTATCTGTTTGAAGGCGCGATGGACCATCGCGACAGCATCGGCAGCGTGCAGCGCATCGAACCCGGCGCGATCAACTGGATGACGTCCGGCCGTGGCATCGTCCACTCCGAGCGCACTCCCAAGGACCTGGTCGGCAAGCCGCACCGCACGCACGGCCTGCAACTGTGGGCCGCGCTGCCGGTCGCCCATGAAGAAGATGAGCCGAGCTTCTGCCACACGCCGTCCGACGATATTCCTGAATTTGAGGTCGACGGTGCGCGTGTGCGCGTGCTGGTCGGTTCGGCCTTCGGCCAGACCTCGCCGGTGAAAACCTATAGCCAGACGCTGTATCTGGACGTGGCCTTGAAGGCCGGCCATGAGCTGGCGCTGAGCGGCCTGCCGGCGGAAGCGGCGATCTATCCGATCACCGGCGAGCTGCATATCGATGGCGCGCCGCTGGCGCTGCATACGATGGCGCTACTCGATACGACGACGGCACAGCTGATCAAGGCGGATGCGGATGCGCAGTTCGTGGTGATCGGTGGCGAGGCGCTCGATGGCCACCGCTTCATGTCGTGGAATTTCGTCTCGTCGCGCAAGGAGCGCATCGTCCAGGCCAGCGAGGATTGGGAAGCGCAGCGCTTCGACAAGGTGCCGGGCGAGACCGAGTTCATTCCGCTGCCGGCGAAAAAACCGGTGGCCTAGGCCCGCCGACTAAGCTTGTTCCTGCCGGTCCAGCGCCGTTATCGCCTGGTGCAGCACGCCGCGCAGGTTCCTGGCGGCGTCCGCATCGATGCGGCCCATGTCGAGATAGAGATCCAGGCCGTCGCTATGCTCGCTGAATACCTGGAGCGTGGCGCCGTCGCCGTCGAGCATGCCGTCGATCACATACGGCACCACTTCGCGCGCGATGCCTTTCATGGTGACCGGCGCCAGCGCGTGGCCGGCGACGGTGTCGCGCACCAGCGCATAGGTTTCGTAGCTGACGACGATGCCGCCGGCCGGCGCGATCGACTGCAGCCGCGCCGCCAGGTTGGCTTCCGCGCCGAGGATGGTGTAGTCCATGCGGTCGTTGCTGCCGAAATTCCCCACATTGCAGAAGCCCGTGTTGACGCCCATGCGCACGCGGAACGGCGCCTCCACGCCCAGCATGCGCCACTGGACGTTCAGCTTGGACAGCGCGTGCTGCATCTCGATGGCCATGCGCAGGCAGTTGCGCGCGTCTTCCGCCGTTCCCTTGCTCTCCGGGTCGCCGAAGAACACCAGGATGGCGTCGCCGATGAACTTGTCGATGGTGCCGCCGTGGCGGATGGCGATCAGCGACATGGCGGTGAAGTATTCGTTGATCAGTTCCGTCAGCGCCTCGGGCTGGAGCGACTCGGTCAGTTCGGTGAAGTCCTTGATGTCGGAGAAGAAGATGGTCAACTTCTTGCGCTGCGTGCTGAGCGCCACGTCCATCTCGCCGCTGAAGATGCTCTTGTAGATCTGCGGCGACAGGTAGTGCGAGATCTTGATCGACACCGCGGCCAGGAAGTCGTTGGCGCCGGTCAGGTCGGTGTTCATGCGCCGGATGACGGCGTTCTGGTTTCGTTGCAGCAGGATGAAACCCAGCCCCGTGGCCGCCGCGAACAGGAAGTAGGCCACGCTGTATTTGAAGGACCACAGGCTGGTGCTGATCTCGTCGTGGATCGCCACCTCCTGCAGGCCGCGCACGTCGCCGACCTTCCAGTCTTTCTTCATGCTGTCCGGGTGGCTGTTGTGGCACTGCACGCAGGCGGCGCCCATCAGCACCGGCGCCACCAGGCGCACGCGCGTGTCGCCGCCGCTGGCGGTGGCCAGGATGATGGGCGGCTGGTCCGGATGTGCGCGCAGCGCCGTCAGCGCGTTCTTTTCGAAGTCGTCAAGCGCGTGCGGCGTGCGGCCGCGGAACGGATAGTCCGACACGAAGCGGTAGCTGACGTTGGACTGGCGGTCGGCGATGACGCGGCCCAGTTCCAGCGACAGCGTGGCCGGGATCGGAATCGCGCCCGCCACCGTCTCGTAGTTGTGGATGACCTGCGTGTCCTTGCCATGGTTGCCGAGGACGCGGCCGACCACCGCGCTGGCGTAGTAGCCGCGGATGCTGGCGATCATGGAGTTCAGGTCGACCGCCTGGGCCTGCAGGCGGGCGGCGGCGATGTTCTGCATGTCGAGCCAGACCGCCAGCGGCAGGCCGGCCAGCAGCAGGAGCAGCACCGCAAGGGAGATGCGCTCCCATCGACGGCTGTGGAGGGAGCTGGTCAGGGGCACTGGAGCCTGTGGGCCGCGTGTTACGCGGTCGACATGGCGTTGGCGGCCACGGTGCTATACAGGTCGGTGGCGCCGGTGCGGATGATCCAGTGTTCAGGATACGGATCGCTGGCGAAGCGGTTGTGGCGGGCGATGCGGCTCAGTTTATCGAGCGGCACGGTGGGGGCCAGCGCGGTTTCCTTGCCGGTCAGCTGGTCCAGGTGCCAGAAGCCGCCGTCGCGGTGCAGCAGCAGCGGCAGCGCGGCCGCATGCGGCGCGGCGGCGAACGCCTTGACCGGATAGCCGGGATGCGTTTCTGGCATCAGCAGGTAGAAGCATTCGGCGTTGGCGCCCTGGTCGATGCGGTGCAGGATCACGCCGTGCGGCATGATGGCCGACACCGACAACACCACGATGCCCTTGATGCTGGCGCTCAGTTCAATGCGCATGCCCAGGCGCAGCGCGGTTGGCTTGTGCTTGCCCGGCCAGACGCCGTCCAGCAGCAGGCCGTAGCGCGACACGTCTTCGATTTCAAAACCCTGGCCCGAGCGGCGTATCACCGCATGGCGGCCGGACAGGCGGCGCGTGAGGCCGTTGGTGTCCTGGCCGTCGGCGCCGTAGTGGGTCAGCAGCAGGTGCGACTCCGGATCGACCAGTTCAAAGCGTCCCAGCACGCATTCTTCCATCGCGAACAGGCGGATCTGGCGCTGCGCGCCCGCTTCCGGCGCGGCGTTGACCAGGCAGGCCGCGCGGCTCGGATGCGGATGCATGGCGGTCGCCAGCGGCATGTCGATCTCGATCAGGTCCTCGTCCCAGGCGATGGTGGTGAAGCCCAGGTCGACCTTGCCGGCCGGTGCGTTCAGGTCCAGGTGGGCGATGCCGGCGTTGCGCGCGGTGACATCGATATCGAGGCTGTCGCCGCCTTGCGCGCTGACGCGGGCGATGGAGGCGTCGTCCGCCATCACGCGCACGTTCTTGTGGGTGCTGAGGAAGATGCGGTGGATTTCGGTCAGCGTGGCGTCCAGGCGCGGCACCAGGATGACGAAGGTGCACACCCATTTGCGCGACGCCAGATCGGCGTGTCGGCTCAGCAGCTCGATGCTGATCTGGTACTGGCCGTGCTCCTTGCCGCGCGAGGAGAACTCGACAAACACGGGACGCCATTCGCCGCTGGTGGCGCGCACGAACTGCTGGCGCGCGGCGCCGTTGGGGATCAGGTCGGACTGCACTTGCAGCGTCAGCTGCGGCGCGCAGGCTTGCGGCATGCCGCGCAGTTCCATCTTCAGGGTCTGGCGGCCGCCGGCGGCGCGTGGGTCGAAGCCGCTGATGTGCAGCTGCGGGCGCTCGGATTGGGCGCGTTGCAGGGGGCGGGCGTAGGTGCTTGGGGCGTGGGCGGTTTCGGCAGGGGCGGCATCGAGCATCGTGCCGGGGGCGCCGGAACGGGTGCTGCGCACGGCACTCAGCAGGTCGAAGCTGGAGGGCTCTGCTTGGGCGTGGCCGCCTTCGCAAGCTTGCGCTCCTGGCATGACCCAGTAGGTGCAGTGCGGGTGCTGGGCATTACTGCATTTTTTCATGGTGAACCGACCGATGGGATACCCGTCAGTTTATGCGGTTTACACTCTGCTTGGCAACCAATGTGGCGATCTCGGGGCCATTCAATCCGACGGCGCAACACATGCGCCGCCAGTTGTCAAAAATGCGACAGAATTGATGCGTGCGGCAGTGCCGTTTCGTCAACGTTCTCGCTGTGCGCGGGCTCGTGGGCCGGGGCGAAACGCAGCACGATGGCGCTCAGGTTGTCGATGTGGAGCTGGGGCGGCGGGTGGTCGGCGTAGTCGTTGAACAGGGCGTCGAGCGCGGCGCCGGCCGAGTGGCCCGGCCGCGCCAGCAGCGCCGGCCAGCGCGCGGTCCATTGCAGCGGCCGGCCGCAGGACCAGAAACCGTCGGTGGCTAGCAGATAGGTAGCGTCCGCGCGCACGGTCAGCAGGCGGCGGTCGGCCAGCTGGTGCAGGAAGGGCGGCAGGTTGGCCGCGCTCAGCGCCATCAGGCCGTCGTCGAGCACCTGCGGATTGGCGAAGGCGTTGCCGAGGATGTAGGCCTGCGCGATCTGCGCGCGGTGCTCGCCGTGGACCTGCTGCCACCATTCCCGCTCGCCCAGCAGGCCGTGCATGGCGAACGAGGTGGCGGGCACATGATCCACCGTCAGCGGGCGGGCGCCCTGGGCGGTGATTTCGTAAAGGCGCGAATCGCCGACGTGGTACAGCATCGGCGCGGCGCCGGGCGGCATCTCGAGCAGCGTCAGCGTGGTGCCGGGGCGGCGGAAGCTGTCGTCGTCGCCCGCGCTGCGGAACTGCTCTTGCAAGCGGGCGTGCAGGGCGTCGAGGCGGCCGCCGAGTTCTTCCTGCGTGGTGCAGGCGGGGATCAGCAGCAGGCCGGTGGCCACGGCTTCGGCGGCTTCGCGGCCGTTGCCGTGGCCGCCCATGCCGTCCAACACCGCCAGCCGCACGTGGCCACGCGGCCAGTCGGGCAGCGTGATGCTGTGCGGGGTCTGGTCGCGCAGGAAGACGGCATGGCCGCTGGCGTCGATGATCAGCAGGTTGTCCTGGTTCTCCGGCACTTGCAGCTTGCTGATGCTGGCGCTGCTGCGGGCGGCGACGTCCAGGCCGGGGCCGAAGTCCTGCAGGTCGGTGATTCGTGTCATCGGGACGGGCGCCGTGGCGCGGGAGGCGAAAGGCCACAGCTTAGCTGAAAAAATGCCGGCGTGGGATGGCGTGCCTGAACGTTCGGACCTCATTCGTCGCTCCGGCGCAGCCACAGGCTGTTGACCCAGCCGGTGTTCTCGCGGCCGGCGACGCTGGCCTTGATCTGCCACCAGTCGCCGTTGCGCGCGCCGGTTGGCGTGACGGTGGCGCCGGCAGGTACGGTGACCAGGCGGGCAGAGTGCACGCCGGCCGCGGCGCGCAGGTTCAAGTCGCGGTGGACGGCGAACGGTAGTCCGGCTATCAGGGCCGCCGTCGATGCCGCCGCGCTGGCCGCAGCCTCCCTTGCCGCCACGGCCGCGGTGAGCGCGCGCGCTTGCGCGTTGCGGTCCGGTGTGGCGGCGACGATGAGATCGTTCCCGGGTTGGCGGCCGTGCACCGCGTACAGTATCAGGCTGCCGAAGCCCCAGGCGCCGACCACCATGATGAGCAGCGCGCGCGCGTTCGGACGGCGCCACCACTGACGCGGCGTCAGGTAGGCAGCCAGGAACAGCGTGATCACCAGCCCCGCCGCGAAGGCGCCCGCCGCGTAGAGTTTAGCCGTTTCCATGCAAGCTCCTTGGGTTCTCAGGCGTCAAAGCGCAGCACATAATGGCCCGCCACCAGATGATGGCCATTGGGCAGCAGGTAGGGCGTATCGGTGTTGGCGTCGCCGATGCTGGCGACGAATTCCAGCTTCTCGTCCAAGTGGTACAAGGCCTGCGAGGCGCTGAGGCGGCCGATCTTGTAGCCCTGCGCCGTCGCCTCGAAGCTGAAGGCGTCGCGCGACAGGCCGATGCGATCGGCGCTGGCGGTGTTGGCGCCGCTGGCGCGCTTGAGGAAGCGCGGCGAATCGAGCAGGCGCAGCGCCGCCAGCATCGGCGAGTTGCGGCCAAAGCTGAAGCGCGCGCCGCTCGCCACGGAGGCGCCGACCGGCTGCGCCAGGCAGATCATGGCGCGGTAGCGGTCCGCCATCTGCGGCGCGGCCGCCAGCACGCGGATCGCCTGCGTATCGACCGGCGTAAAAGTGGCGGGGGCGGTGATGCGCTGGCGGCCTTCGGCGGTGCAGGCGTACAGTTCATCGGAGGCGTCGACGACGAAGCTGATGGCCGCGGGGCCGCCAGTGGACAAGGCCAGCGCGTGGTTGAACGGCAGCTCCATCGCTTGCGCACCGGTGTCGCGGTAGCGGCTCAGGCGCGGCATCGCCAGCGCCACCAGGCTGACGCGCTGCTGCGAGATCGGCGCGTAGGTGGCGTCGCTTTCGCCGGCGTTGTTGGCCGGCTTGTGGCTGACCGGGATCGCCGTCAGCTCGGGCGCGGCGCCGCCGTTGGCGCGGCTCTGCCAGACCGCAGGCTTGCCGGCGACGGTGGCCGCCACCGGGTTGATGCTGATGGCGTCGACCGCCGCACTGGCCTGGGGACGCGGCGCGGCGGCGCCGGTGCGGCCGATCTTGAGCATCAGGCGCGGGCTGCCGCCCGGTGCTTCGCGCAGGGATTTGATGGTGTAGTAGCCGCTGCGCGGATCGAAACGGCATTCGAAGGCGTCCTTGGGCCGCATTTGCACCACGGGCGGCGCATCCGGGCCGTCGTTGATGATGAGGATGGCGCCGTCGGGACCGAACGGCCAGCCGCTGGCGATGAAGCTCGCTTCGCCGCCTTCGCCGCCGATTAGCGCCAGGCGTTGGTTGGGGTAGATCGGGCAGACCGGATGCCAGATCGCGCTGTCGCGCGAGACGCTTACGTTATAGAGGATCTTCTCGTCCGCCGCCGGCAGGTACACCGCGTGGCCGAACTTGACCTCGATCTCGCCCGGCGCCAGTTGCGAAGTGCCGATCACGTCGTAGCGCACCTGGTCGCCGCCCAGCAGGTCGCCGAAGTCCTTCTGGTGCAGCGCCGTCAGCGTCTGCGCCAGGTCGCGCGCGCGGGCGCCACGGGTCAGGTGGTAGTCGTCGTCGACTTCTTCTTGCGGCAGCATCAGCGTCACATGGGAGAAACAGCGCGTGGCGGCGCGGCCCTTGTGCTCGCGCGGGCTGCGTTCGAGCAGGTCGCGCAGCAGCGGGCGGCGCGAGAACAGCGCCAGGCCGGGCGCCTGCCAGATCGCTTCGGCGTTGAAGACGTCGGGGATGCGGCCCAGGACTTCGTGTTGTACGTAGATCGGCATGATTCATTCTCCTTCTAAAGATTGCGCGCTGATGGCACTAAACGCTAGCAGGGGGCAAAGGAAAAACAGCAGGTGGCTGCCGCCGGCCGAGAGAAAGCTCATGGGCTGGCCCATGATGGGGAAGATGGCCAGGTTGGTGCCCCAGGACAGCAGGAAGTGGCCCAGCACGAAGGCGCCGCCGCCGCACAGCATGAAGTAGCGGAAGCGGCCGGACCAGGCATGGCGGAAGTCGCGCGCCGCGGCGCCGGCCTGGTAGGCGCGCGCTGCGGTGAAGGCGATACCGGCCAGGAAAGCGGCTTGCGCCACCCACAGCAGCAGGCCGCCGACCAGGCCGTGGCGGTTGAGGAAGAAGGACGCGGCGAAATCGTCCTGCACGGCGGGGATCTGCACCGCGCCGCCGGCCGCCATACCGAGCGAGCGCAGGCCGAGCCAGTGGTCGGCGCCCAGCCAGCCGCCGTCGCTGATGGCGCGCGCGCCCAGCAGCAGCTGTTGTCCGGTGTGTGGATGCTCGGCGGGATTGAGCCAGACCAGGAAGCGGTCGGCGTAGAAGCCCCACCGTATCAGGTCGTCCGTGCCGACGCAGCGCAGGTAGACGATGGCGGCGGCGGCCGTCAACGTCAACGCGACCAGCGCGCCGGCCAGCTTGCGGTTGCGGGCGGCCAGGGCGTACGCGAAGGCCATGACGGTGCTCCAGATGAGCAGCAGGATCAGCGGCGAGAAGTCGTCGACCTGCACCAGCGAGAGGCCCAGCAGCGCCAGGAACAGCAGCGCGGGCGCGATCAGTTGCAGCCAGCGGGCGCCGTGCTCGGACAGCCCTTGCGGGCCGGCGTGCCAGTTGAAGCGCAGCGCCAGGCAATGGGCGGTGAGGGCGGTGAGCGCGAGTTTGGCCAGCTCCACCGGTTGCAAATCGAAGACGCCTTGTTCGTCGCCCCATAGTACTTGCGCGGCCAGCGCAGCCAGCGCCACGGCGGCAAACAGGGCGAGCAGCCATTCGATGCTGCGCTGTTGAAGATGTGCGCCGCACGTGGCCTGGCGTTGCGCCCACAGGCGCAGCAGGCCGCCAAGACCGGCGCCGATCGCCAGCATGGCGGCGCTCTTCTGGTAGTAGCGCAGCCAGGACGATTCCGGCGCGCCCAGGCCCAGCTCCAGTTGCGCCAACAGACCGGCGGCGAGCAGCACCACGCCTGCGGCGGTCAGCAGTGTGAGGCGGCCTGGCAGCGCGAGCCAGAGCAGCAGCGCGCAGACGGCCAGTAACATCGAACTGGCGGCGCTTGGCGCATAACCCGCGCGCTGGGCGACCAATGCGATAACGCCGCAGATCAGCACACCGCTTGCGGACAGCAGCATGACTGCCAGCCTCGCGCTGTGAGCGCGGCCAGGCAGGCGCGCGGATAGCGCGAGGCTGGCGGCCATGCAAGCCAGGCAGGCTGCGAGTCCGGCCCACATGGCCTTGGACTGGCCGCCATCCCACAGCGCGCGCTGCTGCCATTGCCAGGTGACGTGTTCCGGCAGTTTCAGGTCCGGTGCGTTGAACAGGTTGACGTGGCGGCTCGGGTGCAGCGTGAGCTGGCCGCCGTCAGCGTCCAGCTGGAAGCGCGTATGGCCGACCACAATCGCTTTCACGCCGCCCAGCGAGGCTTCCTGCTTGCGCAAGTCGGTCTGCAAGCCGGCGCTGTGGATCAGCACCGCCGCGCGGTCGCCATCAGGATTGCCGGCCGAGAGCTGGAGCCCGCCGTTGCCGCGCGCGATTTGCGCCGCGCCGGGAGTCACTTGGGCCAGTCCTAGACGGTTGTCGCAATACAGATTGCCGCCGAAGGACAGCGGACGCGAAATGGTCAGCAGGCCAGGCATGGCGCGATTCCACAGTGACAGCAGCCGGGAGGCGACGTGCGACTCGGGGCAATTGGCTTGTTGATGACCGTCGCGATACAACACCGCACCGTCGTAGCGCCATTCGTGGCCGTCGCGGGCGAAGGTGATGCTGCCGGAATCTGCGCCCCGCACATCGAACAGCGCGCCGTCGATCTGGAAGCGCTGGCCGGCCTGCAGCGTGGTGCTGCCCATGCGTTGTTCGCTGCCGTCGCGCAGCAGTATCACTTGCCGCGTCGCGCTCAGATTGCGCAGCGTCCAGCCGTCCTGTGTATCGCGGCGCAGGGACAGATGGTTGCGGTCCGACTGCGGCGCCGCCAATTCGTGATGGCCCAGCGTGATGGTCTCGCCCGGCGCCAGATTGACCGTGATGGCGCTTGGCAGCCATGCGGCTGGTGCACGCAACAAGGCCAGCGCCTGTAAGCCGCACAAGACAGTCAACATCGCCAGCGTGAGGGTCAGGCCGGTATTCCTGGCGGCTGCGTGCGCGATCGAGGGGCGGGCGGGCGGGGTCGCTGTGAAGGACCGGCGCAGCGAGATAGCCATCATGCCCCCTGAATGTGGTGCCAGTGGTTGTCGGCGGTTGGACGATTCATGCCGTGGACGGGATCTGCGATATCGAACATGCCGCGCTGTGGCTTGACGCCCTGGATCGCGTGCAGCATACGGCTGATCTGGATCGCGTGGCGCGGACGGCGCGCTGGATCGAGATGGAGCAGCGCCCGCAGCAACTCCAGCGCAGCATCGCGCGCCGGCGTGGGAATCGCCGCGGCGAAGCGTGCTTCTTCCTCGCTGTGCAGCGCGGCCGGAATCGCGCCGCCGTTCAAGCTGCGCAGCAGGTCAGCGCCGTCGGTGTGGTGCTCGCGGTAAGCCTGGCCGCAATCGCTGCAAAAGCGCAGCGGTAGGCCGCCGGTGACGAGGAAATAGAACATCGCCCCCAGCGAGAAGTAGTCGCTGCGCGGGCCTGTGGCATAGCCGCCGCCGTCGGCCGGGAAGAACTGTTCCGGCGCCTGCCAATTGGCGGTGCCGGCATACGAGTGAACTTGCAGGCTGCCCAACTGGCGGTTGGTGCCGAAATCGGCCAGCTTGACGGTGCCCAGGTCGCGGTCCAGCAGCACGTTGGCCGGTTTCAGGTCCAGGTAGCGCCAACCGTATTGGTGCACCTTGGCCAGCGCCTGGTTGATCTGGCCGATCCAGTTGAGTATCCGTGGCAGCGGGATCGCCTCGCCACGCCCCTTTAGCGCGAGCATATGCTTGCCCAGGTCCATCGCCATCAGTTCCAGCGCCAGCACCGGCAGGCCTTCGTGCCAGCCGCTGTCGAGCAGGCGCACGATGTGGCGCTCGTCCCACGGTTCCAGCGATTGCAGGAAGCCGATTTCGTTGTTTGCGCTGGCGATCCAGCGGTCGCGCTGGGCGGGCAGGGCGCGTGCCATCTGCTCGCGGTTGATTAACTTGATGGCGACATCGCGTGTGGCCGGCGGCCCGCTGGCGCGCCAGATGATGCCGTAGGCCGATCCGCCGATCTGCTCGCGCAGCCGGTAGTGGCCCAGTTCCAAAGCGATGATTGCGTCTGTTGTCGTCATGATTTCCCCTCGGCCCGCGCCGTTACGCAGGGCTAGCGGGGGGAAGACGAAAAAAAAGCCCCTCGTGTGAGGGGCTCTGAGGGAGGGAACTTAACGGTCCCAGCGATCACGATGATGGTGGTGATGTTCCCAGCGCTCTTCGCGGTACTCGCGGTAGTAAGGACGGGCCGGTTCAACGTACACCACGCGCGGCGGCGGGGCGTAGTAGCGTGGCGCCGGTTCGTAGTAGACCGGGGCAGGCTCATAGTAGACCGGGGCGGGCTGCGAGTACACACGGGTCTCCACGTAGCGGTCACCGCGGCCGCGATTGTAGTAGCGATCATTGGTATTGATGCTGTTGCCCACCGCCGCGCCAACCAGGCCGCCGACGATGGCGCCATCGCGGCCACCGGCACTGTGGCCGACGGCGGCGCCGACCACGGCACCGGCTACCGTGTTGAAATCACGGTCGCCTGCGTAGGCCGACGACGATACTGCTGCTGCGGCCAGTAACGCTACACCCATAAATTTTTTGCTCAACATGGTATTTCCCCTTGCCGTGGCCCGGATCGGAATGATACGTCGGCCAGTGACTCCACTATATAGCCTGGACGCCGATACACCACGTCTTATACACATGCTTACAAACCGGCCATTCCGGTAATGGCTTGTTACATTTGCGCCCTGAGTGCTTCCCACTCTGGGCGCAGCAGGCTGAATACCTGCACATCCTGGTAGCGGCCATTGATGAAAAAGCTCTGGCGCAGCGTGCCTTCGGCGCTGAAGCCGCATTTTTGCGCCACGCGGATCGAGGCCACGTTCTCCGGCGCCGTCAACAGCTCGAGCCGGTGGAACTGGTGGACCTTGAACAGATAATCGACCAGCATGCGGCATGCTTCGGTCACGTAACCGCGTCCGGCCAGCTTGGGGTCGAACAGGCGGTAGCCGATTTCACGCGTGACCGGCGTGCGGCTTTTGAAGTGCGTGATGACGCCGACGATGTGGTGCAGGCTGTCCTCGATGACAAACAGCTCGCTGTCGTCGCTGACGAAACCGTTTTGCGCGAACTCCTTGCGCATCGTTTCCGGCGACTTGAAGTGGGTGGAGAAGTGGTCGCCGCGCGACGGCAAGTCGTTGACCAGCGCGATGAAGGTGTTCAGGTCGGCGGTCAGCAGGTGGCGCACGGTGCAGAGTGAACCCTTGAGCATAAACGCTTTCTTCGCATGGTTGAAGGTTCATGGTAGTGCAACGGCCATAACAAATCAACATTGATGACAAGATCTCTACGATAGGTTATCGTTTAGATCGTTCTTGCAACTCACCACTCTACATCCATAGGAAAAGCATGAAATCCGCCTTCAAGTCCCCGTTGTCCCTGACCGTCCTTGCCGCGCTGTCCGTGTCGGCCAGCGCCTTGTTGAGCGTTGGCGCCATTGCCGCTCCAGCCAACGATCCGGCCACCCTGGCCCAGATCCGCGACAGCGCGATGAAGAGCGACTGGGCCTACGAGCGCCTGGCCGACCTGACCGATCTGGTCGGGCCGCGCCTGTCCGGTTCCGCGGGCGCCGCGGCGGCGGTGGAGCAGGTGGCGGCCGCCATGCGCAAGCTGGGCGCCAAGGTCACGCTGCAAGCGGTCAAGGTGCCGCACTGGGTGCGCGGCGTGGAGACAGCGGAACTGGTCGATTACAACGGCCGGCCGGCCGGCATCACGCAGAAGATCGTGCTGACGGCGCTGGGCGGTTCCGGCGCCACGTCCGCCACCGGCCTGACCGCGCCGGTGCTGGTGGTGCGCAGCCTGGAGGAGTTGAAAGCCAAGGCGGCCCAGGTGAAGGGCAGCATCGTGCTGGTGGACGTGGCGTTCGACCAGGAGATGGCCGATCGCGGCCACGCCGGCGCGGCCTACGGTCCGGGCGCGGGCTTCCGCTATATCGGTCCCAAGATGGCGGCGGAGCTGGGCGCGGCGGCGGCGCTGGTGCGCTCTGTCGGCGGCGCCAACTTCCGCATTCCGCACACCGGCGTGACCGGCCTGGTCGACGGCGCGCGCATTCCCGCCGCCGCCATCACCACCGAGGACGTGCTGCTGCTGGACCGCCTGCTGGCGCGCGGTCCGGTCAAGATGCACCTGACGCTGACCCCGCAAACCCTGCCGGACGCCGACAGCTTCAACGTCATCGCCGACTGGCCGGGCAGCGACAAGGCCGATGAAGTGGTGGTCGTCTCCGGCCACCTCGATTCGTGGGACCTGGCCACCGGCGCCAACGACGACGGCACCGGCGTGGCCGGCGCCATGGGCGTGATCGAGACGTTGAAGAAGCTGGACCTGCATCCGCGCCGCACCATCCGCGTGATCGCCTGGATGAACGAGGAAAACGGCACCCGTGGCGGCAAGGCCTACTTTGAAGCGAACAAGGGCAAGCTGGACAAGCACTTCGCCGCCATCGAGTCGGACAGCGGCGGTGGCCGTCCGTTCGGCTTTATCGGCAGCGTGACGCCGCCGATGGTGAAGTACTTCGCGCCGCTGAAGGACGCGCTGGCGCCGATCGGCGCCGGCCAGTTCGAGCGCCGCGATATCACCGGCCCGACCGATACCGGCCCGTTGGAGCGCGCCGGCGTGCCGGTGTTCGAGCCGATGGTCGATTCGTCGGCCTACTTCAACTACCACCACACGCCGGCCGACACGCTGGACAAGGTCAGCCCGCTGGAATTGAAGCGCCATGTGGCGGTGATGACCTCGCTGAGCTGGTTCCTGGCGAATATGGAGCAGCCGATCGGCCGCACCGCGCACCAGGACAGCGAGGATTGATGGGGCAGGCGCGCAGCGCATCCGTGCGCGGCGCGCCTGGCGCTTCGTGATAGTCTGTTTGCTTATCGAGGAGAGCGTCATGGACAAGATGCATTACAAGGGCTGGGAGATCGTGCCGACCGCGTTACCGACCACCGACCGCCGCTGGACCGCCAGCTGCGACATCGAGCGCGCCGGCGCGGATGGGGTGGAGGTGTTCGAGGGCGCCACCATGCAGTTCATGCGCGACACCGAAGACGAAGCCATCGCCGCCGCCTGCGACGAGGCGATCCGCCAGATCGACAATATCATTGCCAATCCGCTGGTCAGGCTGGCTTGAGGCGGTGTTCAGGACGGGTAAAAAATCTTTGCGGCCAGCCCCAGCAGGAATAAGACAACGGTGAACTGGGTGCCCATGATCCAGCGAGCGATGTAGCGGAATTCAGAACGGAGGTCTTTGATCTGAGAGGCTTGCTCATCCATCCGTCTATCAAGCTCCTTGAGACTCAGTTCGACTTGATCTAAACGTAGGGTTACTTGTTTGAAGCGCAGGTTTGTTTCTTCCTGGCTTAGGGTAAATCGTTGGTCCATGTATTGCCGAAGATCGGCGATCTGAACTGCTTGGGCATCGAGTCGGCCCAAGATGATGTCGGTCTCGACCTTTTGCCGACGCAGCTCGGCCAATTGTGTATCGACAAGTTTGAATCGATCGTTCATGTCAGTCCTCAGCGCAGCGACCGTTGCAACGCTGCTGTCGGATATGGCCTCAAGTTTTGCGATGCGCTCTTCCATAGGTGTTAGACCTGTTGGGTTTGGATTTGGTTCTCCTCATTAGCCTGATTGCCGCCATCTGATGAATTTGCTAGTATGCAAGTCAGATGAAATCACGCCGCTACCCAGAACAAATCGCCTTGCTGCCGTATATCGGCAAATGGACCTTCATCGCGGGCCTGATCGCGCTGCTCAGCGGGACCGCATCGGCCTTCTTCCTGTTCGCGCTGGACCGCGCCACCGCCTGGCGCGAAGCGCATGCCTGGATCGTCTGGCTGCTGCCGCTGGCCGGCTTCGCGGTCGGCTGGGTGTACCTCACACTGGGCAGCAGCGTCGAAGCGGGCAACAACCTGCTGATCGACGAAATCCACGATCCCAAGAAAGTCGTCCCGCTGCGCATGGCGCCGCTGGTGTTGATCGGCACCGTGATCTCGCACTTGTTCGGCGCCTCGGTCGGCCGCGAAGGCACGGCCGTGCAGATGGGCGGCACGCTGGCCGACCAGCTCACCCACGTGTTCCGCCTGCGCCACGCCGAGCGCCGCATCCTGCTCATGGCCGGCATCAGCGCCGGTTTCGCATCCGTGTTCGGCACGCCGCTGGCCGGCGCCATCTTCGGCCTGGAAGTGCTGGCCATCGGCCGCCTGCGCTACGACGCCATCTTCCCCTGCATGGTGGCGGCCATCGTCGCCGACCAGGTGGGCATGGCCTGGGGTGTGCATCACACTCATTACGCGATGAGCGGCGTCGTGGCGATCGGCTTCTGGAGCATGGCCGCCGTGCTGGTGGCCGGCATCGCGTTCGGCCTGACCGGCATGTTGTTCGCCAAGTCCACGCACGCCGCGTCGTCCTTCATGAAGCGCCATGTGGCGTATGCGCCGTTGCGTCCATTGATCGGCGGCGCGCTGGTGGCGCTGGCGGTGTGGATGGTCGGCACGCGCCACATTGGCCTCGGCATCCCGGTGATGGTCGAGGCGTTCCAGCAGCCGCTGGCGCCCTGGGATTTCTTCGGCAAGTTCGCGTTCACCGTGGCCTCGCTGGGCAGCGGCTTCAAAGGCGGCGAGGTGACGCCGCTGTTCTACATCGGCGCGACGCTGGGCAATACGCTGGCGCCGCTGCTGCATCTTCCATTCGCGATGCTGGCGGGGATAGGCTTCGTCGCGGTGTTCGCCGGCGCGGCCAACACGCCGTTGGCGTCGACCATCATGGCGATCGAATTATTCGGTCCGCAGATCGGGCCCTACGCGGCGCTGGCGTGCGTGGTGGCGTATCTGTTCTCCGGCCACACAGGCATCTACCGCGCGCAGAAGGTCGGCACCCTCAAGCACCGCCTGCCGCCGGTGGCGCGCGACCGCGAGCCGCCGGCCTAGATAGTGCCTACTGCTGCTGGTCCCGCGCCAGATCGATAGGTGCGACCGCCGGCGCCGGATGCCAGTTCTCTTTCGGGATCACATGCGGCGTGGCCGGCTCGCGCGTGAAGTGCGGTGACGTGATCTGCACGCCGAATTCATTGAACACGTCGACGATGTACTGGTGCAGTTGATTCAGCACCTCGGCGCGGCGCCGTGGTGTTTCCACGGTGGCGTAGGCCACCAGCCGGTATTCCACGTAAAAGTCCGACAGGCCGATCTGCATTACGTAGGGCTTGGGCGTGGCGGCGATGTCCTCGGTCCTGGCGGCCGCCAGCTCCAGCATGGCGTGCACCTGGCGCCAAGGCGTGTCGTAGCCGATGGTGACGGTGGTGTCGAGCACAAAGCCGGTGCCGGCGTGCGCGCGCGAGTAGTTCTTGGTGGTGTTGGACAGCACCCAGGCGTTGGGCATGGTGATCTCTTCACCGAGGCCGGTGCGCAGGCGCGTTTCGAACATGCCCAGTTCGACCACCGTGCCTTCCGATTCTCCGATGCGCACGTATTCGCCTTTGCGCAGCGAGCGCGCGTACATCAGGATCAAGCCGCTGGCGCCCTGGCCGACGATGCTGGAGGCGCCGATCGACACCATCAAACCCACCAGCACCGACACACCCTGGAACGCCGCAGTATGCGCGCCGGGCAGGTAAGGGTAGGCCATCGCCAGCGCGAACAGCCAGATCACCACGTTCAGGATGCGGCGCGTGGGCGTGGCGGTGTCTCGATCGAGCCAGGCGATTTGCAGCTCGCCGGATTCCACGCGTTGGAATACCGAGGCGGCAGTCAGCATCACCAGGCGCGCGATGGCGGCGATGACGGCCACCAGCACCAGGCCAGGCAGCGCTTCGATGATGCCCTGGGCGACGCTGGTGGCGACGTCGATCAGATAGTCCTGCAGGCGTTCGCCCCAGCTGCGCGAGTAGGGGATTTTGCCCATCACGAAGGCCAACCAGAGATAGGTCGCCATCAGGCGCAGGCCCCAGATCAACAGGTTGACCAACTGGCGCATGAAGGCCACGTAGTGCTCGGCGTCGAGGATGCGCACGTTCTTGAGTTTGACCTGGCCGAGGCGGCGGCTGATGGCCTGGGTCGAGCGCTTGCCCACCCAGCGGTGCATCTGGCGCAGGCCGTGCAGAATCAGGGCGTATGCAAGCGTGGCAGCCGCGCACAGGGCTGCTGCGATGAGCAGGTAGCGCGGGCTGGCTTGCTCGCGGCGTTCCAGCAGGGCCTTGCCGAGGGTTGCCGCGCTTTCGCTGGCGACGCTGTCGGTGGTGTCGCCGGCCAGCGGGTTGATGTCGGCGGGTGTGACCAGGAACAGCAGGGCGCCGTCCAGCATCACTTGCGTGCCTTCGGCGATAGGACGGGTGCCGGGCTGCTGCGGGCCATTGCGGGCCAACGCGGCGTCCAGGCGCTTGCGTGCGCCCTCGGCGCGTTCCTCCGGCGGGTAGCCGGTCAGCACTGAGCGGAATACGAAGATGGTGCGGTTGGCGAAGACCAGTTTGGCCGGCGCTGGCGGGGTTGACGGCGTGCCGGATTGGGGTGCGGGGAGGGTGTCGGCAGCGGTTGCAAAACACTGGAGCATCACCAACAGCATCGCAACGAGCAGGCGGCGTAAAACGGTCATGACTATCCTTGGGACGTAGATATTGGCAATGGTGCCATGTTATCGGATTTGACAGTTGCCGGTATGGCAGTTATGGCGGGTTCGTGGCATAATTGCGGGCTGTTTCGCTCCGATGGTGAAATTGGTAGACACTGGAGACTTAAAATCTCCCGCCGCAAGGCGTGCCGGTTCGATTCCGGCTCGGAGCACCAGTCCGCTTTTTTGATAAAGATCATAAAACGCCATAAAGCCTTGTAAATCAGGGGTTTATGGCGTTTTTTGTTTGTGGGAAATCACACAAACGTGCGCTTAAGACCTCTGTTTTCTGCTACGCTTTACACAAAATTTACACACGTTTTACACATCTCAGCAGCTATGGCCAGCTACAGCAAATCCGGTAAGGGCTGGCGTGCTTCGGTTGCGGTGCGGGGCACGCGGGACACCAAGAAAAAATTGATCGTCGAACAACCCACATTTACGAAGACATCGCACGAGTGGATCAACTCAAACGGGCGATGCGTCTCATCGCCCAGCCGCTTGGCTTGCTAACCCTTATGCTGATGCAGGGCGGTGATGGTCGCACTGGCTTTGGCCACCTCCTCGGCGTATAGTGCGGTCGCCAATTGCAGCACGTCCGGCACGGCGGTATCAGGATGGCCACCGGGGAAGGGCGGCTGTGGGTCATATTCCACCAACAGTTGCAGCGTTCTGGCGAATGGCTCGCCGCAGAGTAGTGCAGCCAGCGTCAGGCCAAAATCCATCCCCGCCGTCACGCCGCCACCGGTGATGCGGTTGCGGTCCCGCACCACGCGCGCGTCCACCGGCGTTGCCCCCAATTGCGCCAGCAGAGGGCGCACGGCCCAATGCGACGTCGCCTGGTAGCCCTGCAACAGGCCCGCTGCGGCCAGCAATAGTGAGCCAGTACAGACACTTGTGATCCATGTGGCGCGCGTTCCGCGATCGGCCAGGAAGGTCGTGATCTCCCGGTCTTCCAGCAGGGGCCAGGTGGCGGCCTTGCTGCCGCCGACGAAAAGGACATCCAGCTTGGCAGGGCACTGATCGAGCGTGCAGGTGGGCAGGATGGTCATGCCGCTGTCGGACAATACCGGCTCGAGCGTCTTCCAGACCAGATGTACCCGCGCGCCTGGCAAATTGGAAAAGACCAATTGGGGAGCGACCATGTCGAGTGCAGTCATGCCTGGGTAGATCAGCATACCGATTTCTAGTGTGGAGGGTATCGTTTGATTCATGGTTGTCTTTCTATGATGGTGGGTTGATATCAATTTATTCAAGAAGCAGTGCGGCTTGGGCGCCGCTCAGGGCAGCGCATCTGTAGCGGGAGCTGTGGCGGTGGAAATCAGGCCGGAGTGCACAGCGATGCGCTCGCCGTGACGGTTGTACCAGTAGCTGCGCGGCGTTTCACCGCGCCATTTCGGATCAATCACATAGCGTAGCTGCGCGGCCGGTGCGTCGCCATACGCCCAACTGCCGCCGCGAATACCTAGTTGTGCGAGTCGCGCGCGTATCGCTTCCGCATTGCCCGGTTGTGACAATGCGTCGGTCGATAGTGTGACGACTTCCAGGCCATCGTCCTGTTGCTGTGCCGCGGCCAGATTGGCGATGCTGGCCTGGCAATAGCTGCAATCGAGCGACCAGATGATCAGCACAAAGGGCTTGCCCGCCTCGCTGGTCAGGATGTGCGCCATGCCGTCGCTCTCGAATGACAATGGCGGGGGACTGGCGCTGGCCGTGCCGGCAACCAGGATCGCTAACGTCAACAGTAAAGGCCTGATCATTTAGGTAGGCTCCAGCGTAAAGGTTTGTATGCGGCTTTCCTGGCTGCGCCATACCAGCACGATACCGCGCGGGCCACTGGCCAGATGCGGCTGGTCGGCGTCGCTCGTGGTGCTCGACAGCGTGCGCTCGGTCCAGGTCGCACCGCCGTCGTAGGAATTCCGGCTCAGCAGCTCAGTGGCGCTACCGTTGAACTGGGTCCACGCGAGGGCGATGTGACGACCCGCAACCGCGACGTCCGCATGTGCGGCTTGCTCGCTGCCCAGCCTCTCTGGCGTGCCCAGCGCACCGTCGGCATTCTGGCTGGCGTAGAACAAGCCGCCTCCATCGGCGTTGCCGCTGAACCAGGTTTGGTGGCGTCGGCCGTCCTCCCCGATTGCCAGCGCCGGCCCCTGATGCGGGCAGGCGTCGAGCGTCCAATTGTCGAAGCTGGCGCGCTGCGGCGCAGCCGGTTTGCCGTCCGGTGTCAGCATGGTCAGTGCATGATCGCGGATGTTGGGCGCGAAGACGTGACGCCACAGCAGCAACGGCTGGCCGGCGCCGTCGGTGGCGATCGCGCTGCGGCAGCATTCGCAGGCATGGTCGGTGATCTTGTAGTCGCCCTTGAAGCTGCGCCCGCCGTCTTGCGAGACGGCGTAGTACAACGCCGCACCGGCGTAGGTGGTGCCGTTTGCCCGTGCCGCCTGCTGGTCGCGCTTATCGATCCAGGCGATGAAGACACGACCAGCGTGATCGACCGCCATCGACGCAAAGCCGTGGGTGATGACGTCGTGGTTCTGGTGCACCGTGATGGCGCCGCTGAAGTGGAGGCCGCCGTCGTCGGAGCGCAGGAAGCGCAATTCGGAGGTGTGCGGCGCGGCCAACGGATGGCTGTAGCTCAAGTAGATCTGGCCTTGTGCACCAAAGGCGATACGGGGTCGTTCATCGCCGCTGGCGACCACGGTTTCGTGGCTGACCGTCTGCGGTGTTGTCCAGTGGCGCCCCTGGTCGTCCGAGGATTGCAGCACCAGCTGTTCTCCGTCGGCGGTGGTCGCCTTGCTGGCCAGCCAAAGGCGGCCCTGGGCGTCCATCGCCACGGCGCTGCCGAGGTCCGATGCCTTGTGCTGCGTCGCGTGCGCTGCCGGATCGTGGGCCTCGGTCACTGCGCACAGCAGCAGCGTGGACAGGCCCAGGCCTTGCAGCCATTGGGTGAAGCTCTTGGTCGGTGTCATAAGGTACTCCCGTTTGGTTGGATCAACGCAGGTCGAATTGCAGTTCTGCGATCAGGGTGCGTTGGGTGTAGGGGTGGTAGGCCCAGTAGCGTTTGTTGCCCAGGTTATCGATGCCGACCGACGCGCTCCACTGCCGATCCAGCCGGTAGCGCAGCCGCACGTCGGTCACGCAATAGCTACTGACGCCGGTATAGCTGGAGCCGTTTGGATCGCTGTTGTCGAGCGTGCCGTATTGCTTGCCACTGTAGCGCGCGCCCAACGTGGCGGACCAGTTGTCGTTAGGGTGATAGCTCGCCAGCAGGGTGGCGCGTCGGCTCGGCACGCGTGGCTGTTCCTTGCCGATGCTGGCCGGGAAGCGCGTGTTGTCGATGATGCGCGAATGGGTGGCGGTGATACTGCCGCTCAGGTCGAAGCCACGCCACAGGAGGTCGGTGGCTTGCGCCGCCAGTTCCAGTCCGCTGGTGCGTATCAGGTCGATGTTCTGGATGTTGGTCACGTTCGGAATGACGGTCACGTCTTTCTGCGAATACAGGGCGTCGCGGGTGCGTTCATGGAACAAGGTGGCGCGCAGCGAACCGCTGTCGAGCCGGTGCTCGGCAGTCAATTCGCCGGTCCAGGACTTTTCCGCTTTCAGATTGGGATCGTTGTTGACCAGCGTGTCGTCGACGATGGCGCCCTGGTACAACTCGGCGACCGTCGGGAATCGCACTGCGCGGCCTAGCGAGGCCTGCACGTTCCAGTCCTGGGTCAGTGCATGGGCCAGCGCCAGCTTCGGCGAGAAGGCGGTGTCGCGGCGTTCGCCGAAGCGCTTGGCCGATTGTGCATTGGCGATGTCGCCGTCGAAGGCGTGCCATTGCTCCAGTCGCCCACCCAGTGTGGTTTTCCACTGGTCTGCGAAGCGCCAGGTGTCCTGCGCATACACGCTCTCCAGGCGCGTATCGCCGTCGTAGCGCGACAGGAAACCAGCGGCGCCGCCACCGCTCCATTCGGTGCTGGACGACACCAGCGTGCGCAGGCGGAAGGCATCCCGTTGCACACCAAAATCGACCACGTGGCTGCCGTCAGGATTGGGGCGCCAGATGCCTTTGGCGGCCAGTGTGTTCCAGCCGCTGCCGCTCATGTCGGTCAGTGTGCCGGCCTTGGCGCCGATGGTGCCGTCGGTCAGCACGGTCGGCGTACGCACCAGGTCGCGGTGGTAGTCGTAGGCGCTGGCGGCCAATTCCCAGTCCCATTCCCCTTTACTGTGGCTCTTCAGCGAGATCCCTTGCATCCAGTGTTCCAGCGCTCCCTTCGACGGCGCGAAGTCCGACGGCGTGAGGGTGTACCGGCGGCCATCGATGTTGACCTGGCCGCTGCTGATGGTGTTGCCCGCGCCGTCGCGCAGATAGGACTCGGCGTGGCGATCCGCCTCGTTGTTCCACCAGCCCAAGGTGTAGTTGGCGCGCAGCGTCGGCGTCAGATCGTAGCTGAGTTTGACCTTGGCATGGTCTTGTACAGTGTGGATCTGGTTGGTTGCGCCCAGTACCAGCCAGTCGCGGTTGGACGGATTACGGTCGGCGATGGCGCCGCTGACCGGCGTACCGCCCTTGCCGCCGGCCACGCCGTCGGTGAGCAGGCGGGTGGCGAAGGCGATCGGCTGGCCGTCGTTTTCGAGCCGGCTCAAGCTGAGCCACCAGGCCAGCTTGCCGCTGCGGTCGCCGACCGAGACACTGCCGTTGTGGCCGCGGAAATCGCGGTCGGTGGCGTACTGGCGGAAGTCTTGGCCGAAGGCCGCAACACGGGCGTGGACCTCCAGTGCAGTTGGCATGCGGGTCAGATAATCGACCACCGCGCCCACCGAGTTGCCAGGATAGGCCGCCGAGAACGGGCCATACAGCACGTCGACGCGTTCGATTTCATCCGGGGTCACCAGGCCCCAGCGTGGGGTATAGACAGCGCCGTTGCCGAGTAGGTTGGATAGCAAGATGCCGTCCGCATAGACCAAGGATCGGGCGCTGTTGCCGGTTCCCGAGGCGCGGCTGGCGAGCACCGCATGGTCGTAGTCGCCGATGTAACGTTTGCGGACGTTCAGGCTGGGAAAGTATTTGAGCGCATCCTCGGCATCGGTGGCATTGATGGTTTGTTCGAGTTGCGCGGCGGTGATGCCTTCGATGGTGGTCGGTATCTGGGTCGGCAGCGAAGTAGGGCGGCCGCCGTTGATCGTCACCATAGCCAGTTGTGCGGGCGCCGCCGGCGCGTCTTCAGCCCATGCCTGCTGGACTTGAAGGGCCATGGCGCTTAGCAGGAGAATGCCGCCGACGCGGCGGGACGATAGGTTGTGTGTGGATGACGACATGGAAAATCCTTCAGCATTTTTTGCAATGTTTTTTTGGGGCGAGTTTTTCCCTGGCCCCGGTGGGGCCAACTGGACGCTCTGCGACATGGGACGGTGTATCAGGCCGCGATCGGCGGCCCGCGTGGGCTGGACTTGAGGCTAAGTGGACTGGAAACTATCGTGCGGCCCGGCAGCGGGCGTGTGCGTGACAGACCGGCGTGCACTGGCGTCGACAGCGCCCTCAGCGATGGCAGCGGCGGCAGCGGCGTCGGTCCGAGGCATTGCTGGCAGTCGTCGATCTGCATGATGCCGCCCGGCGCCGAGGGTATGCGCTTGAGCGGAGCCACGCTGCCGGGAGCGCGGCAAATATCCTGCGCTGCGTCAGGCGTGGCTTGGGCGTGCACCGCATGCAGCAGGGTGGGGGTGCCCAGGTTGAACAGGAGCGCAAGACTCGCGATCCAGAACATCAACCCCTGCTTATTCAGTAAATTACCCATGCATTAATTATAGTTTTCGAGCCGTCTTTTAACAAGCATTTTATTTACTTCTTTAAGTGGGTTTTCGGAGGAGATGAAAAAAGCCCGACGCTGGGGTCGGGCTTGGACTGAAGGACGGAAACTTACCAACCGATGCCAAATATCAGGTGCTCCGGTTGCACCGCCATGATGGTCGAGCTTTGATTGGCCACATCGTCATATGGGAAGCCGTAGGCCAATCCGCGTACGCCGTGGTCATGCCAGAACTTCGCGTAGGCATTGGCCGGCGCGCCGCCGTACCAAGCTGGCGGCGTGTTCCACTGGCTCGCATCTTCCATGACGTGACGGTTGAACGCCGCGCAGACCTGTGCTTCGATGGCCAGTTCGGTGCCGTTGCCGTTGGCTAGCGCTCCCGCGCCGTTCAACACATCCTGCGTGCTGGGCTTGCTGACCAGGTAGTCGCCGCCCACGTAGGCGCCGTTGTTCAGGTTTAGCTCGGTCAGCACCAGCTGGTTGTCGCGCACCCCGCCCTGGAACCGGCGCGCACCGACGTCCATCGACAAGGTATGGCCGCCGTAATAACTCCACGTTTGATCGATATAGGCGTCGAAATAGTGGGCGTTGGCCTGGCCTGTGCCGAAACTGCCGTTGGTCGGCGCCGGGATGCGAATGGCGCCGGGCGGCGGATGGAAGGCGGCCGGCGTCTCGGCCAGGAAGGCGCTGAGGAGGGTTGCGCGGTCCTGGTTGATGCCGGTCTGCGCATGCACGCTGTTGCCGGAGCCGTAAAGGTCCAACAGCAGCGGGAAACTGAACTGGTCGACCTGGGTCGTGTTGATCCACAGGCCGGCATTGTTGTAGCTGAACTCATACCAGTCGAAATTGACGTCGATGTTAGGATCGGTAGGATTGAGCACATTCGGTCCCGCGAAGCCCACATTGCCGTTGGCGTCGTTGAGGATCTTGATATACATCGGCCCGCCCAGCGAGACGAACACGCGGCCGGAATCCATCTTCGGCAGCGTCAACTGCTTGCTCTGGGCAAGCGTGAAGAAGTAGTTGCTGTAGTTCTGGCCATTTTTGCTGAGGTGGCCGCCGGCGTCATTGTCGGCGGCCGAGGCGGCGACGATGGTGCCGTCGGGTTTCAGCCATGAGAACTGGCCGGTGGCCGGATCGCGCGCGATCACGGCCACATACACTTGGTCGTCGCGGAACGCGCCCTTGGTATTGTTCTGCAAATCGACGCCGATCACGCCGGGGCGCGCAGTATACGCCGGAGCGGGGCGGACGATCAAGGCCGCCGCATTCGATGTCGCGCTTGCACCGCTGGCGTCGCTCACCTTGACGTCGTACAGCGCGCCGTCGTCGCTCGTGGTGACTGGAGGCGTGTTGTAGCCGGCTAGGGTGGCGCCGCCGATGTCGACCCCATTCTTGCGCCACTGGTAGTGATATGGTCCCGCGCCAGCGGCACCGACGGTGAATGCCGCGCTTTGATCCAGCAGCACGGTTTGGGTGGACGGCTGCGTGAGGATAGCCACCGGCGGCGGAGTGGCAGCGCTGTCGCCGTCGTTGTAGACGCCGAACTCGTACAGCGAGTAGCCATACTGCGACGAGCGCCGGCTACCATACAGGCGGACGTAGCGCGCGGTCACCTGCGCGAAGGTACACGTCTCGAGTCCGCCGGTTCCCGCCACTTGCGAATATACCGTTGCCCAGGTCTGATTGTCGTGCGAAGTCTGGATTTGGTACTCCGTGGCATACGCCCCCTCCCATTGCAGCGAGATGCGGTTGAATGCCAGTTCGGAACCGAGGTCCACCGCCAGCCAGGAGGGATCCGTGAAGGTCGAAGCCCAACGCGTATCGGACCTGCCGTCGACCGCGTTGGCAGCGCTAGTGTCGCCGTTTTCCACACCGCTTGCGGTGGCCGGGCGGCCCAGAGCCAGGTTAGTGGTCGATGCGACCGGCGCGAATGTCGCTGCGATAGCATGCGCTGCGATTACGTTGTCGAAAGTGTAGCGGTCGCGCGGCGCGATGGCCTTGCCGTCGACAAGCAGCGAGGCGACCGCATAGCCGGTGGCCGGGGTGAAGGTGAATGTCTGGCCGGCGCCTTGCGCCACTTGGCTGCCGGTGGGGCTGACGGCGCCGTGGTCGCCGGTGCTGGCCGCAATGGTGTAGTGCGGCGTCGCGGTGCTGTTATATATTTCGAACTCCAACAGGGAGTAACCGTATTGTGACGAACGCCTGGTGCCGTACATGCGGACAAAGCGCGCCGTCGTCATCGGCAGCGCGATATCTTCGGTGCCGCCGGCGCCGTTGTCCTGGGCGTAGAGCGTGGCCCAGTTCTGGCCGTCGGTCGATGCCTGGATCTGATATGCGGCGCCGTAGGCCGCCTCCCAACGCAGCACCACGCGGTCGAAGCTGAGCGAAGCGCCCAGGTCGACGGCGATCCATGACGGGTCGATGAAGGCTGACGACCAGCGCGTTCCGGTGTTGCCGTCCACCGCATCGGCGTCATGGAAGCCTTGGTCTTGCACACCGCTGCTGGTTACGCGCTTGCCGAATGCGAGGTTGACGCTGGCACCTGCCCCCGCTGTGCCAGCGCCGGCCTGTCCGCCTGGCGCAACTGGCGCCGTGATGACGGTCAGCCTGGCCGCCTGGCTGCTGACACTGCCGGCACCGTTGCTAACGACCACCGAGATCACGGCGCCGTCGTCGGCCGCTGTCGTGCTGGCGATAGTGTAGGCCGGAGCCTCCGTCACCGCCAGCGGCAAGCCGTTTTTCAGCCATTGGTAGTGCAGTGGTGCGGTGCCGCTGGCAGCGATCATGAATGTCGCGTCCTGGCCGGCATTGACGCGCTGGTCGACCGGCGGTGAGATCATCGCCGGCGGAACCGGCTTGTTGTATAGCTCGAACTCATACAGCGAGTAGCCATATTGGGATGAGCGCTGGGTGCCGTACAGCCGGATGTAGCGTGCCGTCGTTGGTGCAAAGCCGAAGTCCTCGATGCCGCCGACACCTGCGGTCTGGGTGTAGACCGTACTCCAGTTAAGCATATCGTCGGATACCTGGATCTGATAGGCGGCACCGTAGGCGTTTTCCCAACGCAGGACGACACGATTGAAAGTCTGGGGCGAGCCCAGATCGATCGACATCCAAGATGGGTCGGCATGCGCTGACGACCAACGCGTATCGGCCTTACCGTCTACGGCGGCGGAGGCGGGGTGGCCATCATCTTCCAACGCGCTGGAGTCGGTGGGGCGGCCCAGCGCCAGGTTGATGCTGGCGGCTTGTGGCCCGAAGGTGGCGCTGATGCGGTGCGGCGCCTGCAGGTTGTCGAAGGTGTAAGTGCTTTGGATGCCCAGGCTCTTGCCATCGACCGTCAGTCCGGTGACGGCGAAGCCGGGTGCGGGGGCGACGGTGTAAACCTGGCTGCCACCTTGGTAAATCGCAGTATCGCCGCCTGGCGTCAGCGCTCCGTTTGCGCCGCTGCTGGCCGATATCACATACTGCGGCGTGGCGGTGGTGTTGTACACCTCGAACTCGAACAGCGAATAACCGTATTGGCTGGAACGGCGGGTGCCATACATGCGCACATAGCGGGCGTTGACGGCGGCGAATCGGATGTCCTCCACACCGCCGACACCACTGGTTTGGGTGTATACCGGAGTCCAGCTCTTTTGGTCGCCGGACACCTGGATCTGGTACGCCACGCCATATGCCGCTTCCCAGCGCAGTACCACGCGGTCGATGGTCTGGACCGCGCCGAGATCGACGGCAATCCACGACGGGTCGGCGAATGCCGAAGACCAGCGCGATCCTGCGTTGCCATCCGTCGCCGCAGCCGCCGAATCGGTGTCGCCTTGCGAACCGCTGGCGCTGACGTGTCTGCCCAGGGCGAGGTTGGCGCTGGGGCCCGATGGCTGCGGAGGTGGCGTATTGGTGTCGCCTCCGCTGTTATTGACCGGTGCGGTCACGGTCAGCGTCGCGCCGGCGCTGGTGACGCTGCCGCCGCCGTTGCTGATCACCACGCTGTATTGGGCGCCGTTGTCGTCGGCGCCGAGTGGTGGGGTGATCAGCAGCGGGCTCGCGGTGACACCGGCCGGTGCGCCGTTTTTGTACCACTGGTAGCTGAACGGGCCGTTGCCGTCAACCATGACGCGCCACTGGGCTCTGTCGCCCTGCTGCGCGCTCTGGTCAGCAGGCTGGAGTGAGATCACCGGTGGTGCGATGGTGGCGCCGCGGACGCACAGGGCCCACCCCGGCGTGTTGACGATAATGCCGGCGACCGTGTTGCCGTTCGAGAAGGCGAAGTAGGCGCTGCTTGGGTCGTTCGGCACCGGCGTCGTGGTCCAGCTGCCCCAGGGTGTGGGAAAGCCGCAGGCTGCATAGTTGGCGCCGGCGATGGTCATGGCTTCGGCGCGGGTGGGCAGGCGCATGCCCACCGAGGCGCAGTATTGGGCGGCGACAGGTTGGGTGAATTGCGCGCCTTGTTGCTGGAAGGTGGTGACGTACTGCTGCCATTCCAGCTGGCTAAGATTATCCTTCACGGTCGGCACGAAGGGACCGGATGGAATGCCGGGTATCGTGGAGCTGTACTCTCCAGACAGCGCTCCTTGCAGCGCATAGCGCTCGCCGGCTCCGCATTGCGGCACATCGTGGACTTCAAATTCGAACAGCGAATAGCCATAGGCGGTGGCGCGAGCGGTACCCAGCATACGCACGTAGCGTGCGCTGACGCTAGGGAAATGCAGCGTCTCGGTGCCGCCGTGCCCCACACCCTGCGTATATACCGTGCTCCAGCTGGCGTTGTCGTCGGACGTCTGGATCTGATAGGCGGAGCCATAGGCGTTCTCCCACACCAGCGTCACTTGATTAAAGGTGCGCACCGCGCCCAGGTCCAGCGCGATCCAGGACGGATCAACGCCCGGCGCCGAGGCCCAGCGGGTGGATGTGTCACCATCGATCGCAAAGTTCGCGGCACTGGCGTCGTTCTGCCGGCTGCTCGATGTCGCGCTGGCGCCGACGGCGAAATTGACGCCGCTGCCGCCGCTGACGTCGAGCGTTGCAACCCGGCTGGTCACGCTGCCTGCGGCATTGCTGACGATGACGGTGTAGTCGCCGGCATCCTTGGTCTGTGCGGCGGCGATGACATAGCTGGCGTCGTCGCCTCCGACCGCCACTGCGCCGCGCCGCCACTGGTAATGCAGCGGGGCGGAGCCATTGGCCAGCACACTGAAGCTCAGACCCTGGCCGGACGAGACCTTTTGGCTGCGCGGTGCGTTGATGATCGATGGCGCTATCGGCGCGCCCACCGTCAACACCGCACCGGTCGAGGTGACGCTGCCGACGCCGTTGCTCACCACGACGCTGTAGACGGCACCGCTGTCGGCCGCCTGCATCGCCGGCGTCGCGGTGACGCTGTCGGTGGCGCCGGGGATGGTGACACCGTTGCGTAACCACTGATAGCTCAACACCGGGGAGCCCGCCGCCGTGACCGAGAACTGGGCGCTCTGGCCGCTGGCGATGCTTTGCGCGGCGGGTTGCGTGACAATGGACGGAGCGCTGGGCGCCATCACCGTCAGCGTGGCGCCGCCGGAGGTCACGCCGGCGACCTGATTGCTGACCTGGACGCTGTAGCTCGCGCCATTGTCGCCCAATTGGGCGACGGGCGTGGTGTAGTCATAGCTGTTGGCGCCGGCGATAGGCTGCTGGTTTTTCAACCACTGGAAACGCAGCGGACCGGTGCCTGAGACCAGCACGGTGAAGTGGGCGGTCTGTCCGACCGCGACCAACTGGCCGATAGGCTGGGCCACCAGTTGCAGCTCGCTTGGCGCTGGCGCGGCGACCTGCAGTGTCGCACCGTCGTAGTACGCCGGGCTAGCTAATGGCTGCACGTCGAAGGTGACGCTGCCGTCGCCCAGGTGGTCCGCATGCGCACTGACCGTCACCGTGCCCGGCACAAACTGGGTCTTGACGGCGACCTTGGCGATGCCGCCTTCAGCCGACAAGTTGGGATCGCCGGGAGCGTGGAAGCCCGCAGGCTGGCCGGCGCTGACCGCATGGTCGGCGCCGCCGCGATAAGTGCCAGGACCGCTGACGCTGAAGGTCAGCACCGGCTTGGCATCGAACACGCGATTGTTGTTGGCGTCGACTACCGTGGCAGTGACGAAGGCGGCGTCGCTGCCGTTGGCGCTCAGGACAAAGGCATTACCGTCCGGCTTCACCAGTTCCGGCTCGACCGTCAGCAGCAGGTGGTCGGCGGGACCAGCGGTGACCAGCTGGTCGCTGGCGACCACGTGGCCAAAATTGTCGAGGCAATCGGCGGTCAGGGTGCCGGGCTGCCAGTTCACGTCCCAGTGCGCTTGCGCCGGCAGCAGCGTGGTGGCCTGACTGGTGTCGGCGCTGGGATCTGCGTCCTGCGCATTGGGTGCCACGTCGGCTCCCTGTTGTTGGCCGTTGATCAGCAGTCTGACCAGCGGGCAGTTGCTGAAGGCGTTGACGCGCACCATGCCGGCGCGGTTCCAGTGGTGGCCCAGTTTGACCACCGGCTTGACGTCGAACGGCGTCCAAGCGGCCTGGTAGATGTAGTACAGCAGTCTGGGCTCCCGGTTGCCGTCCATCATGGAGGCGGCGTTACCGCGCACCATGGTCGCTGCCATGCCGTCGACCTGGGTTTCGATCTCGCCCGGGGTATCGGCGAGATACCAGTGTGCAATGCCGAAGGACTTGGCGCGCACGCTGTTGCTCCAGTCCTTCAGGTACGGCGCGGCGAAGGCCAGCTCAACGTCGTAAGCGGCGCGCGCGGCGCCCATGCCCCAGTATTCCGAACCCCAGGCCGGCACGTCGGGAAAGGCCCGTTTGGTCAGGATGTCGCAACCCTGCTGGCTGCATCCGAGGATGTCGCCGTTGGCTGGATTGGGCGTACGGTCGGACTGGGCTCGCGGCTGGATGGGATCCCAGACGTGCGACAGGGCTTTCAGACTTTGGGCAAAAGCCGTGTCGGTGGCGCCGTTGTCGGCCTCCCAAGCCAGCACCGAGGGGTTGTTGCGGCCGTTGACGATCACGTCGCGGTGCAACTCCTGCTTGAGCAGCGCGTTGTCGGCGCTGGTGCAGTTGGTGGTGATGGCGGCGTCGCACAGGATGGCGAAGCTGTTCTCGCCATCGCCCGACGGTTGGATCACCATCACGCCGTAGGCGTCGGCGGCATTGAGGAATTCAGGCCCTTCGCTGGAGTGGCCGGGACGGTACAAGCTGCCGCCGGCGTTGGCCAGCAGGCGCAGGTCACGCCATTTCTGTTCGGCAGGCATGGCCGAGCCGAGCGCGGGATAGTCATAGCGGCCTGACGCCCCCCACAGATAATGAGGATGGCCGTTGATGATCGGGAAATTCTGGTCCCACGAGATGGTGCGTATGCCCAGCGGGGTGCTGACGGCATCGACCACGCTGCCGGCGATGCTCACGCTGTGCAGCACGTGGTACAAGTAGGGTTTGCCGTAGACGCTGTTGTTGGGATACCAGAGCGTAGGATAGGCGACCGTCAACGTCTGGTCAAAGGCGATCGGATGCAGGCCGGGCAGTACATTGGCCGGCGCGACGCGACTTTCCTGCGCGGTCGCCACGACATTGCCGGCGGCATCGACGATCTGCGTGGTCAGCGTGACCTGCTGGTCGCCCGCATACTCGTTGAGCACATTGGTGCGCACTTTAATGGTCGCCGATGCGGCGTCGGCGCTGAGTGTGGCCACATGGGTGCCCCAGGTGTTGAGCACTGAGTAGACGTTTTGCGGAATGTGCACCCGGTCGGTGATGTGCATGCGCACCGGCCGGAACAAGCCGGCGTCGGATTGGCCGAAGCGGAAGGCGCCGGAAAAACCAGGCGACTTGAAGAATTTGTCGCCGCGCGCCACCTTCACCGCCAGCACGTTATCGCTGCCGTCGAACTTAACGCTGTCGGTGATGTCGACCACGAAAGGTACAAAACCGATCACGTGGGTCGCGTTGGGGTTAACCGTGCTATTACCGGGAACGAATTTGCCGTTGATGTAGACTTGGGCGCCAACGTGGGCGCCCTCGAACTCGACGAAGATCTTGCGGTTCGCGTAGTCCGGCGCGAGCTTGAAATGCTTGCGGTACCAGTTCAGATTGCCCGTTAACTGGCCTTCGTTGCCACCCGCTTCCAGATTGAGGAAAGTATCCTGGTCGCTGGGCGATTGCGGCACGCCGACTGCAGCCCAGCGGCTGTCGTCGAAGGCCGGCGCCATCGCGTTTTGCGGATCGACGTCCTTGATATAGCGCCAAGGCGTTTCGCCCAGATTGATGTTGACGCGATTCGACACCGGTGCTGCCACGCCCTGCGCGCCAGCGCCGGCGAATCCGCCGAGTGCCAGCAGCGCCGCCATCAGCAGCCGGACCGATCGCCGTCCTATCCAGCAGCTCTTGCCAAGTTGAGTCATGCTATCTCCATGTTGTTATTGTCCATGTGTGTTATTACGCGCCTGCGGTTTGCGCGGCAGCAGATAGCGCCAGGCCAGGCCGGGAAACGCCAGCACAGCGAACAGCGCCAGGGTGACGACCCGAATTTCCCATCCCATCGGCGGCGCACTGCCACTGCTGGTCTGCAACAGCGTGGCAATGCCCATCCACATGCCGTAGCACAGCAGCCATGCAATGGTGTCGAGCCAATGCGCGGGAAGGGGCGCCGGCGGCGCATACAGACGGCGGCCAAGCGCGCGGGCAAACGGCAGGTTGGCCAGCGCGCCGGCCAGTATCAGGTTGATCCAGACTGCTAAACTGGTATTCACGATGGGCTCCTCACAGGCTGCCGTAGGAGTGCAGGCCGGACAAGAACATGTTCACGCCCAGGAAGGCGAACAGCGTCACGCCGAAGCCGACTAGCGACCACCAGGCCAGCAGCGTGCCACGGACGTTCTTGACCAGGCGGGTATGCAGCCACGCCGCATAATTGAGCCAGACGATCAGCGCCCAGGTTTCCTTGGGGTCCCAGGACCAGTAGCCGCCCCATGCCTCGGCGGCCCACAGCGCGCCGAGGATGGTGGCGATGGTGAAGAACACGAAGCCCAGCGCGATGGCCTTGTACGACAATTCGTCGAGCCAGGCGCGCGAGGGCAGGCGGCTGGCGAAGGTGGGATGGCCGGCCAACAGCCAGGCCGCGCCAAACACCGCCGCGATGGAAAAGGCACCGTAGCCGATGAAGTTGGCCGGGACGTGAAGTTTCATCCAGTAGGACCGCAGCGCCGGTATCAGCGGCTGAATTTCATGTGCGCCCATGCCGTATCTGAACATGAACAGCACGGCGGCGGCGACTGGCAACATGGCGAATACGCCCAGTTGGCGGCTGCCGAACTGGCGCTCCAGATGCAGGTAGAGCAGGGTCGTCATCAGGCTGAACAATACAAACACCTCGTAGAGATTGGAGACGGGGATGTGGCCGATGTCGCTGCCCAGCAGATAGGATTCGTACCAGCGCACCAGTAGTCCGGTCAGACCGAACAGGCAGCCCAGCCATGCGGCGCGCGCACCCTGGTTCAGCCAGTAGGCGGAACGCCGCCACCAGCCCATCCCGTACATGACGGTCGCGCTCCAGAAGCCCAATCCCATCCACATGATTGCGCACTGGCTGGACAGGAAGTACTTGAGCGCGAAACTGCGGTCGGCATTGCTCAATTGGTGGCCGTAGAGCGCCAACGCGACCAGGGTCAGTGCCGCGCTGGCGAGCGTAAGCGCTTGCAGTGCGCGCCAGAGCAGGGCCATGCCGGCCAGGCCGGCGGCGCTGAAGAGCAGGATGCCGATGTCGAAGCTGTCGAGCGATGCGGCGTGCCGCAGCAAGACGTAGCAGCAGGCGCCGGCCAGTAGCGACAGGTACAGGCAGTCGCGGATCAGGCCGGTGCTGCGGGTTGGCGACGGCGGCAGCGTTGGTGGGCAGTGTGGGTAGGTGGACATGGGACTCACTTTGCGGTTGCGGTGGATGGGGCGGCGGCGGCCAGGATCAGGCGGCCGATGGCGTCGCGGTGACGTTCAAATTCATTCTGGAGGGCCGGACTGTGGCGGTTCGCGCTGAACGCCAGCAGCAGCTGGTGTGGATTGGCGTGCAGCCAGAGCCGACGCTCCTGCACGAAGTACATGGCCATCACGCCCAGCGCCAACAGGGCTGAACCCAGATAGACCATCATGGCGCCGGGGGCGTGGGTGACTTGCAAGCCGCTGGCATTGACCTGTTCGTAGCGCTCGAACTGGAACAGCGCGGGCAGCTGCAGCTCCAGTGCCTCATTGTGGGCCTGCAGGATGTCATGCACCAGGCGCGGATCGGCGGGGCGTATCAACTGTTGCGCGGCGCGCTCCAACAGTTCGAGGTACAGGCGGCCGACGCGCATCTGCTGGTCCTGGTCGCCGTCAGCGGGGACCAGTCCGGCCAGCGCGCGATAGCCCTGGACGGAGAAGCCTTGCAACAAGCGCTGGGCGGCCGTTTCCAGTGCCGCGGCCAGATGCCGATCCTGCACGCCGGCGGCCACCGCCTTGGCGGCGCTGGCGCGGCGGGCCGGATCGGCCATGGCCTGCAGCAGTTGGCGATAGCTGCCCAGGCTGGCGTCGGCGTCGGTAGGCAAGCGGAGGTAGCGCAGCGCGGCGTCTTGCTGGCCACGATGGCCGAGCAGGAAGTAGCTGGCGCCGTCGATCATTGCGGGACGCTGGTAGACATGCCACTCGTCGGATTGGCCCAGCTTGTCGCGCAGGCGGAACGACAGCGACGGGCCGACGTCATGCACGCGTTCACCCGGCAAACCTTGCGAGCTCCAACGGCGCTCAGGTGCACGGTCGTTGCTAAAGACGTTGATGGCGCGCAGCTCGCTGAATTCGAGCGTGTACGGCTCGCCATTGAGCAGCAGGGGGCTGCCGCGGCCCACGGTGCCGCTCACGGGCTGTCCGGCTGCGCCGTCGAGCGGCAGCATGTTGAGCCGGACCTTGCTGCCGCCGTCGGCAAATCCCGACTGGAACAGCGTGACGCCGCGATAGGTGTAGGGATGATTCACTTGCAAGGTCACCGGCAGGCGGCGGGCGCCGTCGACGATGTCGATGTCGCTGGCGAAGTCCTTGGGCTGGCCGTTGGCATAGTGCTCGATGCGGAAGCGCTTCAGGTGGACCGCGAATGGCAGTTGCTGCTGCAAATAGCCGTCGCCCAGTTGCAGCAAGGCAGTATTGGAACTGTCGCCCTCGGTGACGTTCATGCTGGCGCGGAAGGAGCCGGCGTCCGCCGGCAGGCGGCTGGCAGCCGGCACCTGCGCCGGTTCCAGGTCGCGGGTTTCCAGTCGCAGCGCGCCGCTGCACAAGCGCAGGCGCAGGCCGACATTGCCGTCCACCAGGCCCCCGGCGCAAATGAGCACCATCGCGCCGTGCACCAGCAGGTAGCCGAGCCGGCGTGCGCCGCCGCTGCGGGAAGCCAGCAGGTAGCCGTTGGTGCTTGCCGCTTGCTTGAAACGGAAGCCTTGCGCGCGCAGGTAGGCGGCCAGCGGCGCGGCCGGCATGCCACCCGCCGGCAAGTCCAGCTCCACGCTGTGCGGGAGCTGGCGCAGGCTGGCCAGGCTCTTTTGCTCGCGGAAGCTGCGCAGGTCGCGCAGCATCGCGGGGGTGTTCTGCCATAGGCAAAGCGTGGTCGAGCAGGCCATGAAGGCGAGCAGCAGGAAGAACCACGGCGCGTGATAGACATCGGTCAGGCCACAGCGGTCGAAGAAGACGGCCCAGAATTCGCCGTAGCGACTGACGTAGGTGACGGCCGGCTGGTTTTGTTCCAGCACAGAGCCGGTGGTGGCAGCCACCGCCACCACGGTCAGGATGGCGATCGCGAAGCGCATGGAGCGCAGTAGGTTGAGCAGCGCGTTCATGCTGCCATCCTTGCGTCCGGTGCGGCGACGCTGGGGCGGCGCATCAGCCAGTAGACGGCGGGAATTACGATCAGCGAAAAAATCGGCGCGCTGATCATGCCGCCGATCAGGGGCGCGGCGATGCGCTTCATGACGTCGGCGCCGGCATCGTCGGAGAGCATCACCGGCAGCAGTCCACCAAGGATCACGGCCACCGTCATCGCCTTGGGGCGCAGGCGCAGCAAGGCGCCGGCCAGGATGGCGCCCAGCGCGTCGGGGTGTTCCTCCATCGCCTGGTCGAGGTAAAGCAGCATGACGATGCCGAATTCAGTCGCCACGCCGGCCAGCGCGATCAAGCCGATAACGACCGCCACCGAAATCTGGTAACCCAGCAGATAGGTCAGCCACAGGCCGCCGATCAGCGAGAACGGCAGGCAGGCCAGCACCAGCGCCACCTTGGCGAGGTCGCGGAAGTGCAGGAACAGCAGGCCGGACACCAGCATCAGCGTCATGCCGATGGCGCTCCACAGGCGCGCCTTGCCTTCCTTGAAGTTCATGTACTGGCCTTGCCAGCTCAGGGTGTAGCCCGGTTCGAGCACCAGCTCCCGGTCCAGCAGCCGCTGGGCCTGTTCGAGGTAGCCGCCGGCATCGGCGTCTTTCAGGTCGACATAGACGTAGGCCACCGGGCGCGCGTTTTCGCTCTTGATCTCGGTCGGACCATCGGCCACGCCCAGGTGCGCCACTTCGCGCAGCGGCACGATGGCGCCGCCGTTGCCCTTCAGGCGAATCTCTTCCAGTCCGCCCAGGCCTTCGCGCTCGCCGCGCGGATAGCGCAGCGTGATCGGATACCGCTCGCGGCCGTCGATGACCGTGCCGATGCTTTCGCCGCCAAGGGCGTTTTGCACGGCGCGCTGGATGTCGGCGACCGACAGGCCGTAGCGTGCGGCGGCCTCGCGCTGGACATCGATATCGATGTAGCGGCCGGACTGGCTGCGTTCGGCGAACACCGAACGGGTGCCTGGCAGCCGGCGCAGCAGGGTTTCCACCTGGCGGGCCTGGCGTTCCAGCGTGGCCAGGTCGGGACCGCTCAACTTGACGCCGAGCGCGCTGCGTATGCCGGTCGACAGCATGTCGATGCGGGTCTTGATCGGAAAGCCCCAGGAATTGGTCAGGCCGGCCAGATGCACGGTCTGGTCCAGTTTCTGTATCAGTTCGGCGTTGTTGCGGCTGGCGCCCGCCGGCCATTCGGCGCGTGGCTTGAGCATGATGCTGGTCTCCAGCATGGACAAGGGCGCCGGATCGGTCGCGCTGTCGGCCCGGCCGGCCTTACCGAATACCCGCGCCACTTCCGGCATCGCCGCGATCAGGCGGTCTGTGCGCTGCAACAGGTCGGCCGCCTCGGCCACCGAGATGGCGGGCAGGGTGGTCGGCATGTACAGCAGGTCGCCCTCGTCGAGCGGCGGCATGAATTCACTGCCGATGCGCTGCAGCGGAATGGCGGTGCTGGCCAGCAGCGCCAACGCCAGCAGCACCGTGGTTTTGGGCCGCGCCAGCGCGCCTTCCAGCAAGGGGCGGTACAGCCGCTTGAGCACGCGGTTAAGCGGGTTGGCCGATTCGGGCGGCAGGCGGCCGTTGATCGCGTACCCCATCAGCACCGGCGTGAGCGTGATGGCCAGCATTGCGGCGGCGGCCATCGCGTAAGTCTTGGTGTAGGCCAGCGGCGCGAACAGGCGCGCTTCCTGGCCGCTGAGCGTCAACACCGGCAGGAAGGAAACGGTGATGATCAGCAACGAGAAGAACAGCGCCGGCCCGACTTCGGTGGCGCTCTTCTGCACCAGTGGCCAGATGTCGGCGCCGCGCGGGCGCGCGGGCTGCTGCTCCAGATGGCGATGCATGTTCTCGATCATGACGATGGCGGCATCGACCATCGCGCCGACGGCGATGGCGATGCCCCCCAGCGACATGATGTTGGCCGACACGCCTTGCAGGCGCATGATCCACAGCGCCGCCAGTATGCCCAGCGGCAGGGTGACGATGGCCACCAACGCCGAGCGCAGGCGGAACAGAAACAGGCCGCAGATGATGGCGACGGCGATCGACTCTTCCAGCAGCTTGTCGCGCAGCGTATGGACGGCGCGCTCGATCAGGCCGGAGCGGTCGTAGGTGGTGACGATGTCGACGCCGGGCGGCAGGCCTTTTTTCAGTTGTTCCAGGCGCTGCTTGACGGCGGAAATGGTGGCCATCGCGTTTTCGCCGTGGCGCATGACGACGATGCCGCCGGTGACTTCGCCCTTGCCATCCAGGTCGGCCAGGCCGCGGCGCGGCTGCGGGCCGGTAGCGACGCGCGCCAACTGCTTGAGACGCAGCACGCCGGCCTCGCTGGCGATGGGGATGTCGTCGAAGTCGGACGGCTGCTTCAGGTAGCCATTCGAGCGCAGCAGGTACTCGGCGCGGGCCATCTCGATCGGCGCGCCCCCGCTGGACTGGTTGGCGTCCTTGATGGCTTGCGCCAGCTGCTCCATGCCCACGCCATGCGCGGCCAGGCGGGCAGGGTCGGCTTCGACCTGGAACTGGCGGGCCATGCCGCCCAGGGTGGCCACTTCGGCGACGCCCGGCACGCTTTGCAATTCCAGCTTGAGGTAAAAGTCTTGCAGCGCGCGCAAACGATCTAGCGGGGTCTTGCCGCTCTTGTCGACCAGCGCGTACTCGAACACCCAGCCGACGCCGGAGGCATCCGGGCCTAGCGTGGGCGCCGCGCCGGGCGGCAGGCGGCCGCTGGCCTGGCTCAGGCTTTCCAGGATGCGCGAACGGGCCCAATACAGATCCGTGCCGTCCTTGAAGATCACATAGACGTAGGATTCGCCGAACATGGAGAAGCCGCGCACGGCCTTGGTACCGGGAACCGCCAGCAGGGCGGCCGCCAGCGGATAGGTCAGCTGGTCCTCCACCACTTGCGGCGCCTGGCCTGGCAGGTCGGTCTTGACGATCACCTGGACGTCGGACAGGTCGGGCAGGGCGTCGAGCGACAAGCGCGTCAGCGATTCAACGCCTCCGAGCAGCAACAGCATGCATGCCGCCAGCACCGCCAGGCGGTGACGGATGGACCAGGCGATGATGCGGGCGATCATGGCGTCATCTCCCGGCCGTGTGGGTGCTGGTGCTGGGTCTCGGCGGCCACGGGGGACGGCGCCATGCTGTCCAGCCGCGCCTGCATCGCCTGCATCGACGCCGCGCCGTCCAGCAGGAACTGGCCGTTGATCGCAACCCGGTCGCCGGCCTGGATGCCGGACAAGATGGCCACCAACTCCTGGTTCTCGACGCCGGTGCTGACGCGGGCGCGGCGGAAGTGTGCGTGTTCGGCCGCCAGCACGACGAAATCTCCGTGGCCGGTGCGGATCACGGCGTCGCGCGGCACGCTCAGGCGCGGCTGTCTTGCGGCCGCGATGTCGACGTCGGCGAAGGCGCCGGGACGGAAGGCGCCCTGCGGATTGGTGAGCGCCACGCGTAGTTTGGCGGTCCGGGTTTGTGGGTCGATCTGCAGCGTGGCGGTGTCGACGCGGGCCCGCTGCTGGACCGATTTGTCCAATGCGGAGCGGAACACGATGGCGTCGCCGTTGTGGATCCATTCCAGCTGGTCTGGAAACAGCGCGATCTCGGCCCAGACGCTGCGGTGGTCGGCGTAGGACAGGATCTGCTGCATGGGATTGACGTAGTTTCCTTCATGCATGGCGAGCGTGGTCACCACGCCGTCATGGGCGGCGCGCACCTGCACCACGTCCTGCACGCGGCGGCTGCGTTCCAGCTGATCGACCAGATCGGCGCCCATGTCGGCGGCGATCAAGCGTTCGCGCGCGCGGAATTTTTCCTTGGACAGGCTGCCGATCATCGCCGCGTTGGAGCTGACGATCGCCATGCTATCGCCCAGCAGGCCATCCTTGCGGGTGAGCAGGTCGATGTACTCGCGTTGGCGCTGTTGCAGTTCAGGGGAATAGATGTCGTACAGCGGCTGGCCGCGCCGCACGGTCTGGCCCACGCCCTGCACGTACAGGCGGCGCAGCCAGCCTTCCACTTTCGGGTTGACCGAGACGGTGGTGCTGTCGTCGGCGGCGATGGTGGCGAAGGCGTGGATGGCGTGCGTCATATCGGTCACGCTGGCGGTGGCCAGCTGCAGGCCCATTTTCTGTTGGGTGGCCTGGTCGACCTGGATCATGTCCATCTGGCCGGTCATGTCGGCGCCGCCGCTGCGCTCCAGACGCATATTGCAGATGGGGCAGTTACCCGGATGGTCCAGCAGGATCTGCGGATGCATGGCGCAGGTGTAGTGGGCTTGCGTCGTGTCGGAAGGAGCTGCGGGGGTGGACCGGGCGTGGTCGCCGCGGCTGGCCAGGTAGCCGGCCAGCGCGGCGGCTGCCACGGTCAGGCCCAGCCCGGCCAGGAATCGTCTGCTTTGCGTACCCATGAATTTCTCTTTTTCTGATGTGTGGGGGGGATGGCGGACCGAAGCCCGCCATCGGTGCCTGCTTAGCGCACCAGGATGTTGTCGCCGCGGCCCATCTTAGGATCGGCGTCGTTGGTGTATTGCAGGATCGCGATCGCGCCCGTCAATGCCTGGCGCATCGAGTGGGTGACCAGCGCGTTGGCGCCTTCCACCGGCGAGATGATGTCGAACGACGAAGCGTCGCCAGGGCCGACCACATAGCTCTGCAGGCCGTGCAGCGCGTTCTTTGGATTGCCGCTCGGGTAGACGCGGTCCCAGATGCCGGCGATGGCGTGGAAGGAGGCGAATTCGTTTACGCCGGCGTTGATGAAGTAGATGCGCACGCGCTCACCAGGCTTGGCTTGCAGCATGCGGGTCGCCGCCGGATCGTGGACCGGGTCGTACTTGAAGATGCCGCCGTTGAACATCACGTTGGTCCATTTGTTGGCCATCATGTCGGCCTGGTTGTCCGGGTTGGCGTACAGCTCCGACTGGATCAGCACATATTCACGGTCGGCCTTCGGCATCGCAGTTTTATCCTTCGGATCGACGATGATGGCGCCGTACATGCCGCGCGCGATATGCTGGATCATCGGGTCGGCGCCGCAGTGGTAGTAGAAGATGCCCGGGTAGTCGGCGCGGAAGGTGTAGCTGCCTTTTTCGCCCGGTTTGACCTGTTCGAAGTCCTTGACCACGTCGACGCGCGCGGCGTGGAAGTCCATCGAGTGCGAATTCTTGCTGGACTTGTCGTTGGTGAGGGTGAACTCGACGATGTCGCCTTCCTCGACGTGCACCACCGGACCTGGCACCATGCCTTCATAGGTCCAGGAACGATACATGGTGCCCTTGTTGTCGATCGGGGTTTCGACTTCCTTGGCGGTCATGTTGATCTTGACGGTCTTGGCTTCCACGGCCGCGCCGCTCATCAGCGCCAGTGCCACGGCGATGCTCATGCTCAGTTGTTTCATAGCTTACTCTCTAGTTGATTGAACGTTGGTCGAATTGACTGCTTGGTGCTTGCTGTTGCGGTTCCAGTCTCTATTTCGCGCTGGTCTTGCTGACGACGCGAAGGTAGGTGACCAGTTCCTTGATGTCATCGTCGTTTAACACTCCTTCCCATTTAGGCATTAGTACGGATTTGCTGACGGCCAGGCCGCCCCCCTTGATCGCCTTGAACAGGGTCTCGTCGGGGGTGTCGCCCATGGCCTTGGTGTCGGTGTGGTCGCGCGGCTTGACCGCCATCGCCGCGCTGTTGATGCCATTGCCATCGCGGTTGATGCCGTGGCACTGCACGCAGTAGGTGTTGTAGAGCTTGACCGCGTGGGGCGCCTCGTCGGCCCGCGCCGCGTCGAACGCGCACAGGGCGATGCCGACGGCCACCAGCGCATACAGTCGGTTTCTAGTCAGCAGGCGCATTATTTTTTCTCCGTTGATTTCAAGGTGCTGATATAGCCGGTCAGCTTCTGCACGTCGGCATCAGTCAGGCCGAGGTTAGGCATCCAGGTGTGGTCATCGAATTTCTGCGGGTTGTTGATGTAGGCCACCACGAAGTCCGGCTGCAGGCGTTCGCCAGCCGTGTGCAGCTCCGGTCCAGAGGTCGGCGCGCCGCCCGGCTTGGCCGTGTGGCAGGAGGTGCAGCCGCGTAGCTTGGAGAACAGCATCGCCGCCATCGAGCCGGCAGCTTCGTTCTTGTAGGCACCCGGCGTGACCAGGCCGTCGCCTTTGAGCGTCATCAGCAGGTCGGCCGCGGTGGTCGCATCGGCGGCGGACAGCTTGAGGTGGGCCGGCACCAGCGCCGGGTCGATCACATCGGCCGATTTGTCAGCGGACGCCTTGACCGACTTGGCGTACATCACGCCGCCTGCGCGCAGCGTGGTCGGGTTCTGCAGCCAGTTGACCAGCCAGGGGCGGTTGAATTTTGAACCGGCGTAGTACAGGTCGGGCGCCTTGCGTTCCCACAGGCGGTCCAGCGTGGCGTGGTCGGGCTTGGCAATGGCGTGGCAGGCCACGCACTGCTGGCTGAGCAGATCGGCCGCGTGGACGCCGCCCGGCGCCAGTCCGAGAGTGGACAGGCTGGCCAGCGCGCCGATTAAAAGATTGAGTCGCATCTTCAGCTCCTTGGTTTATTGGACAGCCTGGCCTTTGAAGCCGTCGTTGGTGTAAATGCCGGGACCCTTCTTGAGCGATTCCTCGTAGTAGAAATTGGGTTCGAATTTTTTGTTTTTCCATTCGTAGAAGGAGTCGTCGCCCTTGATCTCGTTGTATTCGAGGACGCTCATGATCCCGCCCATCGGCCGTTCGCCGTTCATGGTGTGGGAGTCGACGTGGTCGTGCAGCATCCAGCGGCCGGGATTGTCGGCGGTGAAGATGACGTCGTAGCGTTCGCCCGGCGCGACGGCCAAGGTGTCGGCCTTGTAAGGCGCGGGCAGCGGGAAGCCATCCTTGAAGGCCACCGTCATGACGTGGCCGTGCAAGTGGATGCTGTGCACCAGATCGCCGGCGCCGATCAGGCGCATGCGCACTACATCGCCTTTGTTGACGCGCAATGGTTGGTTATCCGGGAATGATTTTCCGTTGATGGTGAAGTAGTCGTAGGTGTCGCCTGGAACGCCGCCGAAGCCAGGCTTGTTGGCCCACTTGGAATCCCAGTCCGATAACATCATGATGAATTCCTTGGTCACCGTTTTCTCCAGCGCGGTCGGCTTTTTGGGCCGCACAATGAAGGGACCCCACATGCCGCGCAGGACCACGTGCTCGTTGACGTTGACGTGGCAGTGGTACCACATGGTGCCGGATGGCTCGGCGGTGAATTTGTAGGTGAAGCTTTCGCCCGGTTTGATCGCCTCCTGGGTGGTGCCGGCGATACCGTCCATCTTCCAGGTACCCTTTTGCAGCATGCCGTGCCAATGGATGGAGTGGGGCAGGGCGGTGACGTTATTGACATTGACCTCGATCTGGTCGCCCTCGTCGACGTAGAACAAAGGGCCCGGGACCTGGCCGGAGAATGCGAAGGTGTGATATTGCTGTTTTTCCACCAGCGTGATGCGGGTGTCCTCGATGTTCATGTCGTACTTGCGCAAGGCGGCGAACGCATCGCTGGTCGGCAAGGCCGCAATGGCCAGCAGGCCGGCCATTGCGGCCAGCTTGCGCAGGGTGGGAAGGTGTAGCTGCATGGAGGCTCCTTGGATGAGGTGACACTGAAACCCATTTAACAGGGATTTTAAATACATCTTTAATGGCGTAAAAAAAGGCGCGACGCCTGTTTGCCATTTCTGGATAATTTATGAGGTAGATCATATACATGTTTAGCAAACTGTGCAAGGCCGAAATGGTGGGAGATGAAAAAAAGGCGGTACCGATAGGGTAAGGTGCTGCCGTTTGAAATTTACTGTATGCTCAGTAAATAAGCACCATATAATCTACACCTTTAATCCCAGCGGCTACGGACAGCACCATGCGACTCACTTCTTTTACCGACTACACCTTGCGCACCCTGCTCTATCTGGGGAGTCACCGTGACCGGCTGGTGACGATCCAGGACATCGCCGACGCGCATGCGATATCCAAGAATCACCTGATGAAGGTGGTCTATCAACTTGGCCTGAGCGGTATGGTTGAAACAGTACGCGGCAGGAACGGTGGCTTGCGTCTGAAGCTGGCGCCGTCCGAAATTAATCTGGGCAGTGTGGTGCGCGCCTCGGAGACCGACTTCCATATGGCTGAATGCTTTGACCGCGTCAACAACCATTGCCCCCTGAGCGGCGATTGCCGGCTGCAGCACGCGCTGGCGGAGGCGACCTTCGCCTATCTGAAGGTGCTCGATGAACAGACGCTGGAATCGCTGCTGGCGCCTGCGCCGCAACCCGCGCTGACGCCGGTTAAGTTTCACCGGACGCGCGCTGCGGTTCGGCGCTCTTAACTTAACTTCCGGTTGGCGCTGCCGGTATGCGGTGGAAATCGACCTGAAAACGTACGGGGCCCAGCAGCGCGACTTCGTGCTGGATCTTGGGTTCAACGACGCCATGGCAATGAACGTCGAGCAGCCATTCTTCTGGCTCGACCGCCGGATCGGTGATCCGGTACAGCAAGCTCCCCTCCAGAACGGTGATGCGGCCCCATACATGCTCGGCAGTGGTGTGGCTGCGCAGCAGGGCGGCTGGAATGGTGTCTTGCGTGAAGACCGCGGTGCTCTTGTAGCAGATGGCGCTGTCAGGGATGGTTTTCATGGTATCTCCAAACGGGTGGTGGGGTGAAGGGAGCGCCGGTGGCGCTTGCTTACGTTAAAGCTGTATTCATAATACTTGATTTTGCGCGATGCCTCAATTAAGATGTATGTAATTTGAATCTTATGCCGCGCAAGACACGTGCGGTACCACACACGATGCGCACCCACTCTTACCCGCCGTTGTCCGCCGAGGACGATCGCCACCGGCGAACGTTGTGCCGATCGCCTGCCGTCTCGGCGGCTTAATTGCGGACGGGGTTGGCCGGACGCCAGTTCATCCCATTTTTTCAACCGGTCGTGACGGTGCAGACAGGCGCGTTGCATGGCTTGGAGGCCACCGTGCGCTGGGCCCATCCACGACTTGGCCTGCTTGCGCCTGCTGATTTCTTATGCGAAGCCGATCAATATGGATTGCTGGATAGCTTGGTGGCGCAGTGGATGGCTGCCGCATGGGAAGCCGCGGCTGGCTGGCGAGTGAGCGGGCTGTCGGTAGGTGTTTCATTGCATCTGTCGGGTGCCATGTTGCGCACACAGACGGTGCACGGCAAGTTCGCCGAAGTACTGGACTGGGAGCCGCCCCGGACATGGCGGACCGGGGTCGACACCGTGCTCGATTGGTATCGTCTGCTGGAGTCTGGCGCCGAGCTGGCGCAGGGCGATTTTGTTTGCGCGCCGCAGCCTGCAGCGGCCTTGCCGTCGGCATTGCATGTCTGGCGGGCGCGTTTCCAGGCGGCCAACGCCACCAGGTTTTTGCCTTTTCCCTGTTTTCTCTAATTTCATCCCTCTTACATAGGAACCCTTATGCGACTTGCCTCTTTTAATTTGGAAGACCATAGCAAGGCTGGTTACGATGCCGATGCCGAAGCTGCCCTGAACGCGATGCCGGGCGTTAGCGATGTGCTGATCGGCGAGGTGAACGATACCTGTAGTGTCGTGTATGACGAACACGGCGTGACGACAGCGCAGCTGCTTGCCGCGCTGTCCGAGGCGGGCTATGCCAGCCGGTTGGTGATGATGCAGCCGCAAGCGCGGTCTTGCTGCGGCAGTTGCGGAGGCTAAGCGCCGACATTGGCGCCAGCCCTCGGGCTGCCTATCAAAGAAGAGGCCGGTGATTGTTTTCGCCGGCCTTTATCGTTTTTACTGCACCAGGACTTTACCGAAGAAGCCGTATTGGAGGCTGCCGGCGATGCGCCGCGCCACCACCAGGAATTCGGCTGCGACATCGGGGGCGAACAGGCGTACGGCGTTGCGCTCGAACAGTTCCAGCCAGCGCTGGAAGTGCTCCACGGTTATTCCCTGCAACAGCATATGCTTACCAAACACGTTACCCTGGAAGCTGCGGCTGCCCAGCATGATGGTCGACCAGAAGTCGACCATGCGATCCAGATGGGGCGCCCAGTGTTCGCCGATGGCGGCATTAAAAACAGGCGAAAGGTCGGGATCGGCGCGGATGTCGTCATAGAAGGCGTGAACCAGGGTCGAGATCGAGGCGGGAGTCAGTTCCAGGTGGGACATGGATATGTGTTTTCTGTGAGGTGGAAAAAAGTGTGGGCGCCTGGCGCAGGCACCAGACGAGGGCGATCGCGATGGCCGCGGTGACCAGCGCAGCGCCGGTGATCGATTGATCGTCCAGCAGATAGGCATTGCACAGGCGCTGCGGCAGGTTTTGATATTGGATGCCGACGATGGCCATCATCCAGCAGAAATTCCCAAGGAAGAAAAGCTGGACGATGATGCCGGCGCGCCGGAACGAACCGGGAAGCAGCGCGCCCAGGAGCAATAGCGATGTGAATTTTGCCATCTGCACCGATGCGTCGCCGAGGCTCAACTCCAGTGCGCGCGGTATCATCCAGTAGGCGCTGACGAAGAGCAGCGCGGTCAGTCCGCAGATGCCATGCTCGTCGAACTTTGCCGCGTGTTGCATCCACGGCGTAGGTCCCGCCAGCAGGTAGCCGGCGGCGGTGATCAGCGGCAGTTGCAGCAGCATGTGGCGCAGCATCTGCGCCTCCAACCAATGGCGCAGCAGGACGGCCAGCGCCAGGCACGCCATGCCTGCGACGATGCGTTGCAGTCCCATGCCCAGGCAATGTAAGCGGTTTGGCATCATCGGCTCGCCAGATGTCGGTCCGGCGCCGCTTGCCGTGCTAATCGCAGCGCATGTTCCAGTGCCTGTTCGGGATGATCGTAATCGTCGATCCGCGCCAGTCTGCCATGGCGGTCGATCAGGTGGAAGGCGGCGTTGTGCTGGAACTCGCCCAGCGGCGCGGGCAGTACGACGATGCCGAATGCGTCCAGCAGCGCCGTCCGTTCGCTCGCCCGGTCGATGCTGGCGAATTGCCATACGCTAGGATCGGCGTGCAGGCGTTGCCCATAGGCGGCGAGCGTCGCTGCATCGTCGCGCGGGTCAAAGCTGATGCTGACAAGGCGCACCTGCCGCTCGACTCCGCGCGCAAGGATCTGTGCTTGCATTTGCTGAAACTCCGTTCCCAGCACCGAGCACACCGCGTTGCAGCTGGCGTACATAAACGTGACGATGGCGACCCTGCTGTCGCTATCGAGCATGTGCTCCAAGGTCGTGGCATACGGATGATGGATGGCGGCCGAAGGCAGTCGGCGTGGCGTGCGTAAAATGTCCAGGCGCCGGCCGTCTTCGGTCGATATTAGCTGGTAGCCCATGGTCGCCTGGCCCAGCGCGGCTGCGCCCAGTATGCAGACCAGACATGTCGCCGCCAGCGTCGGCCAGGGTGCCTTATTGTTTAAGCTGGTTGAGGTCTTCATCGCCATTCCATGGATCGGTACGGTCTTTGCCTGCCTCGCGCTCGACCTTGACGCTGTCGCCGGCGATTTTCCCGGCGCCGTTGCCGAAGCTGCTGCGCACATAGCTCAACACTGCGGCGATCTCGGCGTCATTCAACTTGCCCTTGAAGGCAGGCATGGCGCCGTTGAAGGTGCTGCCCTTAACGGTCAGCTTGCCGGTGATCCCATGCAGCAGAATGTTGACCGGCACCTTGTCGGCAGCGAGCACCCATTCCGAACCGGCCAGCGGCGGGAAGACGCTGGGCAAACCCGCGCCGGTGGCTTGGTGGCAGGCCACGCAATTGGCGCTGTAAATTTGCGCGCCGTCCGCTGCGCCGGCCGCAGCTGCGGGTTTGCCGGCCAGGGTGGACAGCGTGCGCTGGTCGCCCAGCTCGGGCGCGTCATTGCGCTGGTTGGTGACGATGTAGCCGACCGCCCACAGCAATCCCAATGCGACGATGCCGAGAACCAGGCGCGGCACCGGGCGGCCACGTTCGTGGGGGTCCGGGTTTTCGCGTGCGCGCACGTCGTGCTTCGGTTGTTCGATCATGGTCATTTCCTCCTATTTCTTCGGCAGATCGGCCTGGTCCAGCACCGGGTAGGTGTGGTCCATGCTTTGCAGGTAGCGCACCAGGTCCTGCACCTCCTCGGTGGCCACGACGACCTTGCCTGGCGGCGTGTAACCGGGCGGGAGCGTCACGACGCGGTCGCCGGGTTCGGCCGTTTCCTTAACGTTGAACAGGAAGGGGTAGGACGGCATGATGGAGCCGGGCGCGTAAGCGCGCGGCTGGAACAAGTGGCCCAGGTGCCAGTCGGCGCTGGGTTGGCGCGCGCCGATATTGAACAAGTCCGGCCCGGTGCGCATCGTGCCCAGCAGGTGAGGCTTGTCATAGTAGTAGTCGGCGGCCACTGGCGCGCGGCCCCAGCCGCGCAGGTTGTCGGGCGCCTGCGCCTTGTCGCGCGGTTGCTGCGAGTGGCAGTAGATGCAGCCATTTTTGATATAGACTTCACGGCCGCGCAGCTGCGCCGCCGTGTAGGGCTTGAGCGCGGCCGGTGCTTCCACCGTGCTCAGTTGCATGAAGGGGAGCACCACCAGCGCGGAGGTGGCCAGCGCCAGGGTGACCATTGCGCCGCTGAGTAATTTCAATTCGTCATGCATGGTCAGGCTCCTGCCGGGGTGTTGGGGGCGGCGCGGCGGTACAGCAAGGCCGCGCCGGTGCGGGCTGGCCCGTGGCGCAGGGCGATGGCGGCGAAGTGGACGGCGAAGACCAGATGGCCCAGCGTCATGATGGCGCCGCCGACCGAGCGGCTCTTCAGGTAGGGGATGGTGACGCGCACCGACTCCATGAAGGGCTTGGCGGCATCAAGCATTGCCATGCCTTGCAGCCAGCCGCCGATGGACAGGCCAATAAAGTAGATCGAGAAGCCGAGTACTACCAGCCAAAAATGGACCGCAATCAGGCGCGGATATGGCCACTCCCAGGACATCACGCGCGGCATCACAAAGTAGATCGAACCGAACATCACCATGGTGAAGAAGCCGTACAGGCCCAGGTGGGCATGTGCCACAGTGAAGTGGGTGAAGTGGGTCACCGTGTTGATGCTGCGCAGGGCTTCGAGTGAGCCTTGCACTGAGCTCAGCGTGTACATCATCCCGCCGAGCACGATGAAGCGCAGCGTCGGCGAGTAGATCAGTCTGGCAAAGTAGCCGCGCATCGTCAGGTGCTGGTTGATCGAGAACGAAATTACCGGCACGATCATCATGACGCTCTGGACGATGGACAGGGTGATCAGCCAGCCAGGGACCGGGCCGCCGATCAGGTGGTGGCCGCCGACCTGGCCGTAAAAGAAGGCCAGGGTCCAGAATCCCAACAACGAAAGGTTGTATGACTGTACCGGCCTGCCGATGATTTTCGGCAGAAAGTAGTAGACGGAGGCCAGCGCCATGGGCGTGTAGAACAGGCCCAGCACATTGTGGCCAAACCACCAATTCATCGTCGCTTGTTGGACGCCGAAATGCAGCATGGGCAGGTTACCGATAAAGAACAGGATAGGGAACCAGAATAGTGCCGCGCCCATATACCAGACCGACACGTACAGGTGGCTGACTTTGCGCGCTTGCAGCGTGTAGACCAGGGGCAGGCCGATCAAGGCACCGCCGACGACGATCAGGATGTCGACCTGCCAGGGTATCTCCAGCCATTCCATGCCGTCGTTGATGCCGGCGCCGATGGCGCCGAGACCGGCTATCAGACCAGCGTTCCAGAGCATGGCGCCCAGGATGGCGTAGCGGCCGCCGATCAGCGGCGTCTTGAGCAGGCGCGGCAACATCCAGATGGCGATGCCAAATGCCGACATCGGCGCCCAACCGTAGGCGACCGCGTTCAGGTGGATGGTGCGCAGTCGGCCGAACGTGAGCCAGGCCTGAGTCACCAACCAGTCCGGTTCATGCAGTTTGATGGAGCTGGTCAAGCCTGCCAAGGAGGCGACGATCAGCCACACGACGGCGCAGGATAGGAAGACGAAGGCGACGAAGGCGGTGGAGCGATCGGCTTCGACCCGCTGCGCCAGTTCGTTTTGTAATTGCTCCTGTTGCACTGTGTCGAGCGGGGCGGCGGGGCGTTGCAGGACTGCGCGCTGGGCCGCCGTTGCGGAAGGGTCTTCGCCGCAACCGATTTCGCCTGCCGAGAAAATGACGTTGGCGGCGGCCGGGTTGGTGTCGAACATGCGTTTGCGCAGCGACCAGATGAAGACAAGCAGGCCCGTGATGGACAGGATAAATGAAGACAGAAGAATGGCGACGGTATCCATGATTAGCCGTAGGTAAGTGGATGAATGACTGGGAGCAGTGGGCAAAGCGAAGCAATGGCCAGCAGAATCAGCTTGGCGACCTCGCTGGCGCCAAACAGGGCGTGCCAGATGCTTGCGGGGGGCGTCTTACCGGCTAGACGCAGGTCGACCCTGGCTGACAAGGGGGGCATCAGGACGATCATTTGGGTCAGCAACATCAGTGCTGCGCCGAACACCGGCCAAAGGCGCGGTGCGGCACCGGCGACGCTCAACAGCAGCGCGCTGATGGCAAGCACGCTTTCGGCAAGATGCATGGCGCGGAACATTTGTCGGCCGGTGGCAAGCGCGATCGGCCGTGGTAGTTGAGGTGTGGCGAACTTGGCAGGTTGGGCCACGAAGGAGATGCCGAGGACTAGACCGGACCACAGGGTGGTCAGCAGGCTCGTGGTAAGAAGAACATTCATCTATTTCCTTTCAGCTATCGGAACGGCAGGAATTGTTGGTGGATTTGGAAAACGCTCGAAGCACTTAAACATGTAAGTAAAATCTTACATTAAGGCGCGACTTAAAGCAACATCTTGAATGCATGTTTTGTAGTTGCCAGATCATTTTCCCGAGATGGGTTAGAGCAGTCGACGCAAGGCATTCGTCCTGACCCATGCCGCCTATCTAGACATGGCCAACGAAAATTTGGTGGCTGAGTACGGAGTGAGCACGGAGTACTGCGGGATTTTTAGGGAGCTGATGGGAGCCATCAATCGCAGGCGCCACCTATGAAGACTGTCCTTGGAAAGCTCCCGTGGCCTCGTATTTGAGCATTCACACTGCAGGGGCGCGAGTTCGTGAAATGACATTTATATTTGCACTTTTTGTATTTTTTGAAGTTGCTTCTGCGTTGATGACGCTGGCGATCAACTACTCCGAATCAGGCGTCATCCGGCCTGGATCTTCGGCGTCGTCGCCAGGCAGCAAGAAGGATTGGGAGGCTGTTCCACATACCAGGCAGGCAGTTGGTTTGCAACGCGAAAAATTTATCCGGGCCGCCGATGCAGGTAACAATGTCGACATCTTTGTCGCTGTGCGATAGAGTAAGCGCAAGTTGGTGCTACTGAATCCTGCTAGTTCGCAGCCCACTCAATTGATGGTATTTCTGACGGTATCAGCTGCAAGGATCGCGAAAATTCCCCGTTAAATTAGTGACTGAGCACTCTCATTGATATTCGAGTGGGAGTGATGCCGTAGCCGGCAGCCGCTGGCGCCGGCAGGTAAACGGATGAGACTAAGCCCCTGATTTTCAGGGGCTTTTTCTTTTTGAGCGCGCATTGTCTGGCAGGCTCGTGCAACGACAAGCAGCGCATTTTGATGGTACGCATGATGGTATCGGCTTTTCGGAGGGATGGCCACCTGCCGGCTGCGCGACATCAACCCGTACGATTACTTCGTGGACGTGCTGCAGCGTGTCGGCCAGCATCCGGCCTCACTTGCCCATCAGCTCACGCCACGGATCTGGAAGGAGATGTTTGCGGACAATCCGCTACGCTTGGATCTGCATGACCTTGGCGGGCGACGCGTTGCGCCGCCGCGTGATCGCTTACTGCTTGATGCTGGGCCATGCTGAACCAGATCATGTTGATCTGTGTCTACAGGTATCAGCGGCAAATGGTCTTTGTGAATGCCTGCGACCAGGCCACCGGACGCGAAACTTGCCATCGGCATGTGCGCGGCACGGTCTACAAGCACCACCAGTTCTGCGGCCGGCACAGGCAGCGTGGGCAGCAGGCGGCAAATCATGCTGATAAGGCGTTGGGGCGCATGCCCGCATGTTAGCCGGTTTATGGCCGCCTGACACCGGAAATGATTTCAGGCTAGTTGTGCCAGCTTCCTCGGCGTGCCTCGCCCCCGGTGATTATTCACGAGACTTATTATGGAATAAATACATTGCAATATCTTTAAATGTGGGAAACTTTGCTTTCGATTTAATAGGGGAGCGCTGCGTTGTGCTCGGAGATTGAGGCTTGTTACAATGGAGGGACTGTATGCGCAAAACTCTGGTCCAAGGGATACTCGACACATATTCCAATCAGCAATTGATAGAAAAGTTCGCTCCGCTGGTTTGCTACCATTCGCTCGAGCGTTATCGTCCCTGCGGCATCAAATTCCTGATCGACAAGGCTAAAGTGATCAGGCAGCCAATCAAGGCGGATGGACAAATCGACTGGGAGGCGGCCGGAACGGTCAAAAAGGAAAAATTATCAGTCGATGATTTTGGCGATCTATTGGCCAAGGAATTGCGGCTTGAACTGGATCCGGCGGCCTACGCGGGACAACCATGGGGAGAGGCGCCCATCTATGCATCGGTGCAGCTTGATCCGAACGGCGTGTTCATCGACATAAATTACTATTTTCTCTTCGCCTACAACGGCGCGCAGACGGTACGCGGAAAATTTCGCGATCATGATTTTAATTGCATCATCCCGACGTATGCTGAGCATGAGGGAGATCTGGAGTCCTATAGCGTACGAATTTCCGCGCCCCCGAATAGCTCCGCGCCGGTGCCGATCAGTCATCGCTTCGAGGCGCACGGCGACAGTACCTTCTTTGGGAGCGGGGATGTGCTTCGGGTCGACGGGAGAGTGGTCGTAGGCTTAGCCCTGAATTCACATGCCACCTACAATATGAAGGGGCGGAACGAGGAGGACTGGGCGGTGTTGCCCGGTGGCGAAGAGAAGATCGGACTTGGCGCTTTGCTTATCGATATCCTTCCTGATTCTACGGCCCGGCTCTGGAGACCTGTGGTCGTGGAAGTCGGGATCGACGCGCAAAACAATGCGGTCAATGGCCAAAAGTGGGCGCTGTTCAATGGTCGGCTTGGCAGGCATGGAACCGCCAAGTCTACGAGCGTGGAGGGTATTTACCGTGATCTCACTCCGCTGCAACGTGAGTGGGCGGAGTTCCTGTTGGGGCAAGCCGGCGGCGCGCTGCCTATCCATCAACAGGGGCCTTTCGGATTGGGTACACGGCCGACGATGCGGCAAAACGAGCCGGTCGGTAAATCCACCATCGTCGCCATACGCCTGAGAGATCGGTCGGCGCTGGCGCTCTCGGTCAATCCGGACGACCCCACCGGCCATTTGAAGGTCCGCCCTTACCGGAAAAGCGATGAACAGCTGTGGTATCAACTGAGTCTTTTCGGCCACACTTGTTTCGTGAACGTTGCATCTCAACGGGCTGCGGCATCGATGGTCGACAGGGGCGTGGTTTTTCAGGTAGAAATGCCTTATCTCGGTCTTTCGCTCTGGTCGCTGCGAGACGCGGCCATTAGCCCCGTTCGCAATTCGGACCAGAATTTGAATGTAGTTGGAAGTGACAATGATCCGAAGGAGGGCTCGGTCTGCGTGTGGGATTGGGGCGGAGGACGCGCCAACGAATGCTGGACGGTGGCTGCACAGACCATGCCGATCTACCAAGATCGCGTCAGGATCGTCCTGCGTTACAGGACGGCGCGGGAATTTCGTTTGGTCGTGACGGAGAACGAGGCCGGCGCGGTCAAGGCGCAGCCTTTGCAGGAAAACGCCCCCAAGCAAGCACAAGGCACTGAAATACAATTGTGGGACCGGCTCCGATTTGACGACGAGGGTGGCTATCCATGTTATGCGTTCTTCAATGCCTGGACTGGCAAGGCATTAGTGTCCAACGGACATCGTCAGAATGTCGGGACGGATGCCCAACGATTCTCGATTTGGAATTGCACCGACGCGGCGATCCGCCTGCACGGGGATGGCAACCAGAACTTCAACGTCGCCGGCAATGATCATGCACCGAGCGCTGGCAGCGCCATCTGTGTCTGGGATTGGGGCGGTGGGAACGCCAACGAGCGCTGGGAAATGCAAGTGGTGAAAACATATCGGTAGCTGTCCGGCGGCGATCCAGCGCAAAGGTTGTGGCCGCCGTGTCGGTCAATGCGCCAGGCCCACCATCAGTTCCGCGATGTTGGCGTAGCCATTCAGGTACACGTCCTCGTATTTCACGTTGCGCCACAAACGCTCGACGAAGATGTTGTCCAGCGCACGCCCACGCCCATCCATGCTGATGGTCACGCCTTCGCGCTTGAGCACGTCGGTAAAGGCCCGGCTGGTGAACTGCGAGCCTTGATCGCTGTTGAATATTTCCGGCCTTCCATGATGGCGCAAGGCGTCCTCCAGGCAGTCCACGCAGAACGACGCGTCCATGCTGATGCTGATGCGCCAGGACAGCACCTTGCGGCTATACCAGTCGATGATCGCCACCAGATAGGCGAAGCACCGCGCCAATCGGATGTCGGTGATATACGTCGACCACACGTGGTTGGGCCGCGTCACCGGCACGCCCCGCAACAGGTAGGGATAGACCTTGTGCTGGGGATGCGCCTTGCTCGTGTTCGGCTCCGGCGCCATACCTGCCAGGCCCATGCTGCGCATCAGGCGCTGCACGCGCTTGCGATTGATGATATGACCGCCATTTCGCAAAAACACCATCATTCGCCGGCTGCCGTAAAACGGATGGCTGGTGTACTCTTCATTGATCAACTCCGCAGCTTGAGCTCTTGCGCGTCTTCGAGCTGGCCCCGGTGCTCGGCATCGATTCGCCGATAGACCGAGGAGCGCGGCACGTCTGCCAGGTCGCACTGCATCGCCAGCGGCACCTCATCGCCGCGCTCAATCCAATGCGCGCGCTCGGCCTGCGTCATTCCCCTAGCTTTTTTTTTTAGCCAATGGACCTACATCTTTAGCCGCCCGATCTCGCCATACAGCTTGTCTTCCGGGCTGCTTTCATCGACCGGCTTGGGACCGCGCTTGGCATCAAACAAGGCCGCAGCGTTGTCCAGGATTTCTTTCTTCCATTGGCCAACCAGCACCGGATGCACACCGTACTCCTGCGCGATCTCCGTCACCGTCGTCACCCCACGTACCGCTTCCAGGCCGACCTTGCCCTTGAACTCCGCCGTATGCACTCGCCGCTTTTTACCTTCACTCATTTGCTGTCATCCTTTCACGGACTACAGCTTAAACCATCGTCTCAGATTCGGGATCCACTATAGTCGAGTCTGGGTGCCAGTTTTCGGAATTTCACCGCGCTATCACACGCATCGATTGCGCGACATCCGGCAATTCCTGCGCAACCGGCAGTTGCGCCAGAAGGTCGGCCAGGCGCCGGTGTGTATCCGTATTGTCTTCCCCTCCAGGTAACTGCGCCAGGGCAAGCAGTGCCCGCAACGCAAACGCGCGCGAGCCCTGTCGCATAGCAATGCGGTAGGCCTTCTCCAACAGCGCCTGCGCAGCTGGGCGCCCGTCAGCCAGCCTGGCGCGCAACACCAGGTATTCCGCGCGGTAGAGGAACATGCCATAGCGCGCCATGTCCGCTTCCCCTTGCTGCAGCGCGGCCAGCGCCATGTCGGTACGCCCTTGCAGTTGCCACGATTCGGCCAGGTACAACAGGAAGCCCGGGCAACAGAACGCCGCGTAGGCGCGCATGTCGGCGAGCAGCGCGCTCATCTCCGTGCATCGGCTATGGTCGCCTATCAGTATCCGGCAACTGGCTTGCGCAAGCTGTGCAAACAGTCCGAACACAGCCAACCCCAGTTTCCCTGACACTTCCAGCAGTTCGTCGATGAACGGTTCGAGGCGCTGCGGCAAGCGGGCAGGAAGATAAGCCATGATGAGGAAGGTGAGGACATAGGCCAGGGTGAGCGGCTGGCGGGAGTCTCTTGCCGCTTCCAGGCACTCGCGCTCGGTGGCGGCATCGTCCGTCCACTCGCCGGCGAGCATGCGCAGGATGATGCCGCGGCCCGCGAGACACCATCGCGGATCGTGGGGCAAGGCGTCGTGCGTGCCGGCCGGCGCGGACCAGGGCTGGGGCAGCAGCGTTGCGTGCAGTGTCGCCGCGTGCCGGATTCGGCCGCTCAGCATCAATGCGTGCACATAGGACTCCTGCAAGCGGAGCAGGGCGGCGCCATCGCCGGCCTGCACTTGCGGCATGCGCAGCAGGCGCCTGAGCAGATGCAGTAGGGAGCGCTGCCCGTGCTGCGCCTCCGTGGCATACATCAGGGCGCGCATCGCATCGTGGTCGATTGGCAGCCCGCTTGCCGTCGCCGTGAGCAAGACCAGGCGCCGATAGTGCTCCACAGACGCATCGCTGTGGACACCTCGGACCGGCGTGACCGCCTGGTTGCAGGTCTGGCGGAATGCGCGCTCCCATTCATCCCGCTCGCTCTGGGATGGTAGGTGTGGCAGCAGTGCCAGACCGCTTTCCATCTCTCGCACGGTTTCGGGAAAGGCAACATAGCTGATCGCCAGCCGGCATGCCTTCAAGCGCCAGGACAGCGCGGCCTGCCACGCCCGCGCATCGGTGAACCAGCGCGCCGCCAGTTCCGGCGTTTGTTCGATGTCGTCGGCAAATTGCCCGGTCAGCGTCTCCGCGAGCGAGCGCGACAGTTCCCTGAATTGGTGCTGCGGCAGCGACGCGATGATGGCGTCGCGCAGCAGCGCATGCGAAAACGAAAGCTGCAACGCGGGCTCTTCACGGAGCAAACCGGTCTGCAGCAGGGCGTCGGGCGCGAAGGTGTCGAAGTCATGCGTCAGCGCGACGGCCTGCAACCATGAGCGCTTGAACGACAGGCCGAGTAGCGCCGCCAACTGCGCCAGCTTGCGCGCGAAACCGAGTTCGTCCAGGCGCACCTGCACCAGTTCGCCAATGCTGGATGGCAGCTCAGGCAAATCGGGCCGCCGTGCCAATTCGGATAAAAACAGGGGGTGACCGCCGCCGACCGACAGAATGCGCGCCGCGCGTGCCACGTCCAGCGCCGGGTTCAGGGCGCGCACCAAGGCCTGGCCCGCGTGGTCATCGAGTGCATCGAGTTCGATGCGGCAAACCGGAACGCCGCTCCACAACGGCTCCGTACCGCGTGTGCTCGCCAATACCAACACCGGCGTGTTGTCTGAGTCGCGGCCTAGCCTCGCCAAAAACGCCAGGGTGGAAGGATCCGCCCAATGGACATCCTCGATCGCCAGCACCAGTGGCCGGATCGCCGCCAGTTCCATCACGGCGGCGGCCAGTCCTGCGACCAGCTGTTCCAGGCCCTCCAGCGTTACCGGCCGGGATGCTCCCCACTCCGCCTGGGCGGCACGGCGGGCCGCCGCCGGCAGCGGCACATGGCGCGTCATCGCCTGCCGCACAAGCGCGCCGCCGGGCGCTTGCGCCGCGGCGTCGAACATGGACAGGATGGCGTGCAACGGGGTGTCCGATGAAAACGGGTCGCAATGGGTCTGGAGTATCCAGGGCGATCCGGCATCCTGCAGGAATGCGCGCAGCAGATGGCTTTTTCCCATTCCGGCGGCGCCACCGATCTGCACCAACGAGAATTCGCCGCGCTGGACCGCTTGCCAACACTGGTGCAGGCACGCCAGTTCCGCCGTCCGTCCGGCTAGCAGACCGGGGGCATGCGGCATGCCGGGCGCACCGGCGTCTTGCCAGTTGTGCCATTGCATCCAATAGCACTGCGGCCCCGCGTCCTCCCTTGTTGCCGCGCCGGGCGCCGCAGTCAACCAGTGCGGGCGGTCCAGCGCGGCGAAACATGCCGCTGTCGCCGTCAGACTGCCTTTGGCTGTCGCGGTCCCAAGGCCCAGCACCGCGCGGGCCAGGATGCCGCTGATGTCGGGCGTGCGCGCGTTGCACAGCGAACTGCCGGCATGCAGGGCCAGGGCCATGCCAGCTGTTTCAGGCACTTGCTGGCGCAGCGCGGCCGCCGCGCGCACCGCCGTCATGGCCGAACGCGTCAGGCTAGCCGGATAGCCGAACCAGGCAAGCAAACCACCCTGCGGCATACTGACCACATGGGCGCCAAAGCGACACATGACCGCGCTGCAGCGCGCATGGAGATTGTCGATGGCTTCGGCTGCGGCTTCCGCTTCGTCGTCGTCGGGCATGGGCCAGAGCACGGCCAGGACGCACAGTACGCGGCGGTCGAACTCGTTCATACGCAGATCGCCGCGCTGTGCGGCCTCTTCCCATGCGTTTTTCTTAATTTGCTGGTACAGCGCATGGGTTTCCGGGGCGGGCAGTGCAGCGACTTCGTTGACCAGCCTGCGTTCCCAATCCTGGTAGATCCCCAGCGCGCGTTGTGCAGCGCCATTACGCGAATACAGCAGCATGGCCAGATGCAGCGCCTCCTGATTGGCTGGATCGAACGTCAACGCTTGTAGCGCATGGTGCAACGCCGCCTCGTGCCGTTCTTGCCGGAACAAGTGGCTGGCCAGTTCGGTCGCCAGAGACGCGGCTCGACGGCGACAAAGTTGTTGCACGGCACTAATCCAGGCGTTCAGGTCGGAACCGCAACCTTCCCGCGACAAACCTTGCAGGAATTCGCCACGGTACAGTGCCAGCTGCGCTGTGCACGTGGCGATGTCCGTTGTGCCCTCGCGGGCGAGGAACTGGCGGACATCGATAATACAGCCGGAGGCCAGGACCAGGTCGGCCCCTGGCGTTTCCAATAGCGCGTTGGCGTCGCCCAGCACGTCGCGCAGCCGATGTAGCAATTGCCGTAGATTGGCGCGTGCCGATGGCAGCGGTATCGCTGGCCAGAACAGGGCTGCAACGTCGGCCTTGGCCACCGCGCCTTCAACGGCCAAATAGGCGAGTAAGCAAACCATGCGCGGCTTGGCATGCCCTAGCAGGGTTCTTTTGCCGAAATGCAATTCAGGTGTCCCAAGCAGGAGCAGGGCTGTGTCGGCAGGCAAGGGCATAGTGTGGCGTCGATGGGCGATGTGCGGGAGGCAGAGCGTAGCCATAACTGGCTGACTTGGCAACATGCCGATCGGCCGCGCCGATGTCACGCCGATATCACGCCCGGCTTGATACGGTAGCACATTCACACCAAAAAAATAATTGTTCGGTCCGCATTCTTCAAAGGAGGGGCAACCGACGTCCATGCTTAAGGGAATGCAGCGCAATGAATCAACTCTATCGTCTGGCCTGGGGCCGCGTCAATCACGCCTGGGGTGCCGTCGCAAAAAATGCTCGCGGCCATGGCGAATCCGTTTCGCCCCACAAGCCCGCGGCTGCCGCTGCGGCGTTGTCGCTGAGCGCCATTGCCGTCGCCCTGACCGCCTGTGGCGGTGGGGCCGGCAGCGCAAGCGGAGCGCAGACCGTCGTCGCGTCCCCAAGTACCACCCTGCGCGGCGTCGCGGCCGACGGTTACGTGCAAAGCGCCACGGTATCGCTGATACTGGCAGGCAGCAGCACCGTCATCTCCACCGCTCAGACCGATGCCAACGGCCGCTACAGCCTGACGGCCGGCGTCACGCCCGCCCAGCTTGCCGACGCCCATTTGGTCGTCAGCGGTGGCATCGACAGCTCCACCAACACCCCATTCATCCACAGCATGATCGCGCTGGTGAGCGACGCCACCCAGCCGCTGATCCCGATCTCGCCCCTGAGCACGGTCGTCAGCGCCATGGTCTCTTCCGGCGTCGCCGGATCGGCGGAGCAAGCCGCTGCCCAACTGGCGACGGTATTCGGCTTGTCCGCCTCGACCGTCCTGAATCAGGACCCGATGACCTTGATTTTGCAGCAACCGACCTTATTGCAACACATGGTCGCGCTCCAGCAAGCGCTCAACCTGCTCGCCTCGGCGGAATCGGGCAATGCGGCAAGCGGCAGCAACGCCGAAGCGAACGCGGTCACGAGCGCCGCGTCGGCTATCGGCGCAGCGATCGTACAGCAAGCCGCCGCCATCGCCGCCCAGACGCAAGCTCAACCGAATCAGGCTGTCAGCCTGCCTTCGATCGGCACGCTGGTCACGGCTGCCGCCACGCAAACGCGGTTCTTCGCCCATGCCGCAGCCATGCAGGCCACGGCGCCGCTGGCGGCACAGGTCGCCAATCTGACCGAGGCGACAATTGCCGCCAGCGTCAGCCAGATTTTGCAAGCCAACCCGAACGCGGGAGCCGGCATATTGACCGGCAGCGCCTTGGCGGCTGTGCAAAATGCCGTGAGTGTCGGTCTGATCGCCATCGCGCCGGTGCAAACCGCCGCGCAGGCAGTGGCGACGCAAAACGCCGGCGCGACGCCGGCCGCGCTGGCGGCTACCATCGCCGTATCGCCCACGCTGGCTAGCATTGCCGCCAACGCCGGCGCCGGCACGGCTGCAGTGCAAGCATTGGTGGCCGCAACACAAAGTCTGACGAGTGTGCCGGCAGCGTCCGCCACACCCAGCGCCGCGCTCAGTGCAATCCAGGTAGCGGTGACAGCGGCGGCGCCGACGCCAGCGATCACGATTACGCCGACGCCGACGCCGACGCCAACTCCAACGCCGACGCCAACACCGACGCCAACACCGACGCCGACGCCAACACCGACGCCAACGCCAACGCCGACGCCAACGCCAACGCCAACGCCAACGCCAACGCCAACGCCAACACCAACGCCAACGCCGACGCCAACGCCGACGCCAACGCCAACGCCGACACCGACACCGACACCGACACCGACACCGACACCGACGCCAACGCCAACGCCAACGCCAACGCCCACACCGACGCCCACACCGACGCCGACGCCCACACCAACTGTGCTGAACCTGAACACGCTGAATGGAAGTATTTCTTCCCCGGCGATCGTCAATGCCACGTCGGGTAGCGGGCGTTTTAGCTTTACCGCCAACGTCGCGACCGCCAGTTTTACCCGCATCACCAACTTCGGCGCCGACGACAGCATTGCCATCACCGGAGGCGGGAGCAACGCCCTCGTCGTCGCCAACAGCGGCGCTGACGTGGTATTGACCGTCAACGTCAACGGCACCGTGACGCGGATCACGCTGATCGGCGTGAGTTCACCGTCGGCCATCATTGGCTCCCTGGCTGCCTTTAATGCGCTCGGCGGCGGCAAGGTGAGCTACCAATGAAGCTGAATACCCACCTAGTTTTTGACTCCTCGCATCATTCCCTATTCGGAGACATTGCCGTGAAATCCATCTGCCCGCAGTACCACAACGACAACCAGTCCTTTCTACGTCATGAATGGCAAAGTACGCCTTATACGATCCTGATCGCCGATGCCGACCTGGAAGACCTGGATATCTTGCTCGACGACCTGGCATCTGGCGTGCATATCCGCCTGGTTCGTCAGGGGGAAGACGCCATCGGCCTGATCGCCGCCGCGCTGGCCACGCCCGGACTGGCAACGCTGCATTTGCTGGCGCACGGCGCCCCCGGCGCGATCAGTCTGGGCGGGCACGCACTGACGGCCGGCGACTTCCGCCAGCGCTTCGACGGCGCGGCGGTACGCGACCTGGATATCGTCTTCTGGAGTTGCCGCACCGGCGCCGATGCGGCGGGCCAGTGTTTTGTGCAAGCCGTCGCCGACGCCACCGGCGCCCGTGTGGCTGCCGCATATGGCCTGGTGGGCAATGCGGAGCAGGGCGGCAGTTGGCAGGTGAGTCCGCATGTGAACCCGCCGTTCAGTGCGCGCGCGCGCATGCTGTTTCCACACGTACTGGCAGACATCACGGATACGGTGGCCAACGTGCAGGCGCAACTCCCAGCCTTGCTTCGCGATATAGACCATCTCGGCACCGTCACGCTCACCGACGTGACGCCGGCGACGTTGGCTTACACGGTCAACGGGACCGAAAATATTGCGTTGAGGACGTTTTTTGAGCATATGGTGCCGAGCGGTGTTGTGACGATCGCGTTGTCCGGCACTGCGGCCAATCTGGGGGCGGATCTTTCCGCCTTGCTGTACTGGCCCAATTACTACCATGACGGCACTTATCCTGGGATTCATGCGTTGCGCGGCTATTCGGTGACGTTGACCGATACCGGGCCGGCCACGCTGGCCTTGGCGCTGGACGGGAATGAAGGCGCCGGTTTGAGCGTGTTACTGGAGCGGGTCTTGGCGCCGAACGCCCAATTGACGATCGCGCTATCGGGCTCCACGCGCAGTTTATTGCAAGACTATAGCCCCGTCACACCCATGGGTAATATGAGCGGTTTCGCCGGCGTGACAGTGAGCGATACCGATGGCCCAATATCCCTGGCTGATGCAATCAGCCTGAGCATCAGGTACGGCGCGGCGCTGTCGCCGCTTGCGATCGTCGATACCGCTGCGAACCTGCAGCACCATCTCGCCACCATCGTCGCCAATGCCGCTAGCATCGGCAGTATCACCTTGACCAATACCTCGGCTGCCACCTTGGTTGATCTGGTCAACGGCGACAACGGCGCCGGCCTGGGGGCGCTGATCGGAAAAATCACGCCGAACAACCACGTCTCGATTGAGTTGGCTGGCACGACGCTCGATCTGGAAGCGGCGTATGGGGCCGGCCTGGTTGGCTTGAACGGTCTGAGCGGCTTTGCCGCCGTGACGGTCGCGGATGTCGACAGCGTGGTCGGCGCCGTCGATGCGGTGCAGCTCATCGCCGACTATGGCGCCGCCTTGCGCCTGTTCACGGCGTCGCTCCAGGTGGCGGACTCGGCGAGGAGTTTGCAGGGCCAAATCGCCGCTCTGACCAGCAATCAGCATCTTATCGGCAACATTACGCTGACCGATGATGCGCGGGGAGACCTGTTCTACACGGTTAGCGGCACCGACGGTGCGGCACTGCGGGCGCTGCTCGGCAAGATCGTACCGAATCCCTACGTGTCACTGACGCTGGCCGGCTCGCTCGCAGACCTGAAGACGGCTTACGGTGCCGGCCTGTCCGGCTTGGCTAGCCTGAGCGGTTTTGCCGGGGTTTGGGTGCACGTAAACGACAGCACAGTCAGTGCCGCCGACGCGGCAACGTTGAACGCTGATTTTGGCGCCTTGACGCAGTTTGCAGTGTCGGATTCGACTGCCAATGTGATTGCTCATTTCGCCACCTTGGTCGCCGGCATTGAGCATACTAGCAGCGTCACGCTGACCGATAGCCAGGCGGCAACACTGGCGTACACGGTCAGCGGCACCGACGGCGCCAATCTACAAGACATGCTGGATCGCCGGCTCGCGAACACTGCCCATGTCACGTTGGCCTTGTCCGGCACGGCCGCGAATCTGGAGGCGGCCTATCACGGCGGCTTGACGGGATTGCACAACCTGGGCGGCTTTGCCGGGGTGACGGTGGCGCCCAGCGATGCAACGTTGGGCGCCACCGACGCGGCCGCGCTGGCTTACGATTTCGGTCCGCTGCTGCGGCCGCTGACGGTGAGGGACACGGTGGCGAACGTGCAGACGCAGTTCGCCGGCCTGATGGCAGTCGCTGGCCGTCTTGACCACATCGAGCTGAGCGACGCCGGCGCGCCGTCGATGCTGGCCTTTGCGGTCGATGGAATCGACGGCGCCGCGCTGAAGGCGCTGCTCGAGAAGATCCTGCCGGGCACGGGCGCCCCCGGCATGCCCGGCCTGCCCGATATGCCCGGCATGCCACCCGGCCTTCCGCCCGACATGCCCGCCCAGAGTAGCCAGGTGCGTTTGGTGTTGTCGGGCACGGCCGCCGGTCTGGAAACGGCCTACCAGGCCGGTTTGAGCGGATTGAACAGCTTGAGCGGCTTTGCCGGCTACACGGTGACGGTGACGGAAAAGACCATCGGCGCGGCCGACGCGGCGGCGCTGGTCGCGGACTTCGGCGCCGCTGTGCAGCCATTCCATGTATCGGACAGCATCAGCAACGTGCAGGCGCACCTCGCCGACTGGATCGCCAACCCCGCGCAGCTCAACGCCATCGATCTGACCGACGCCGGGACGGGGCCACTGGCCTACACCGTCAGTGGCATGGACGGCGCCTCCTTGCAGGCGCTGATCGGGAAGCTTTACCCGAGCTTCGGCCTGACCCTGGAGATCTCCGGCACGGCAGCCAATCTGGAGGCGGACCACGACGCCGGTCTGGGCGCCGCGGCTGGCTTGAGTGACTTTGCGTCGGTCTCGATCCGAGTGACCGATAGCACGGTCGGCGCGGCCGACGGGGCGCGCCTGGCGGCCGACTTTGGCGTGGCGCTGCGTCCGCTCGCGCTGTCCGACACGGCAGCCAATGTGCAGGCGGCGCTCAGCGCCCTGGAAGCGAACATCGACGCTGTCGGCAGCATCGCGCTGAGCGACGCCGGGCACGTGCTGACGCTCGGCGTGACGCCGGGGGCGACCAACGGGGCGGCGCTGGCCGTACTGCTCGATAAGCTGGCGGCGGGAGGCGACTCCGTGGCCTTGAGTGGCGCGGCGACCGACCTGGCCTCGCTCGGCGCCGCCACGCTGGCGCATGCCGCGGCACTGACGGTGAGCGGGACCACCTCGGTCGCCCAGGCCGCGACGTTGCTGGGCGACGGCCACGTCACCACCTTCGCAGCCATCGCCGATACGGCGGCCAAGCTGGCCACCTTGTCGGGCGGTGCCTGGACGGTCAACCCGGCGGTCCATGGCGCCGCCAGCGTCACCATCTACGGCGCCATCCCGGCCGAGGAGCTTGCGGCCATCAAAGCGGCCGACGCCGGTGCAACGGTGGGCTTTGCCGGGCTCTCGTCACCGAACACCTTTATCATCGAGACGCCGTCCACGCCGACCTGGACGGTCGCCAACGCCATGGTTGTCGAGGCGATCGACAGCCCGAGCGCCGCCGGGCACACCATCCATATCGCGGCGGGAGGACAGTTGATCTTGAGCGGATCGGCCGGGCCGAACGAGATCGTGTTCGACAGCTTCAGCGCGGCGCAGTTGTGTGTCTCCCGTTCCGGCACGACGGCCATTTTCACCGACATCAGCAGCGCGCGGCAAATCGCGGCGATAGGCACCGATGTGGAGCATGCGGCTTCACAGACCGTGACCTACAGCGATGGCTCCCATGTGGCGCTGACGCTGGTCGGCACCGTTTTGGCACTCAATGGCGTTGCCATTTCGACGCTGGGCGAGATCCTCTAATTGGGGCAGAGCGTGGGCGGCGGCGGGGGATGGTCGCGCTCTATTGTGTATCATGCCGGGACATGTCATTAAATCATGCAATTAAAACAGTTCAGGACATACATGGCGAACATGTCAGTATCCGGAAGGCGGGTCGGCTGGTGCTTGGGCGCTTTGTGTTTTGCACAACTCGCCCTGCCGATCGCCAGGGCTGCCGACGAGACCAACACCGCATCCGGGGCGCTCCGCCTGTCCGGTTTTGCGACCCTGGGTCTGACGCATAGCGACAACGCCGACGCCGGCCTGGTCTTCTCCCATACACAGAAAACTCCGGTGTTCAGCGGTATTTCCCCCGACCTCGACTCGGTGTTCGGCCTGCAACTGGACTGGCAGGCGATGCGGGACACGACGCTGCTGTTCCAGGGCGTGGCACGGGCCGGAAGCGACCTGAAGCCGGAAGTGCGCATGGCTTTTTTGCGCCATCAGTTCGGCAACGGCATCGCCTTGCGGGCCGGCCGCATTCGTAGTCCCATGTATTTCGACTCCGACGTCGCCGAAATCGGCTTTGCCTATCTGATGGTACGCCAGCCGATGCCGCTGTACGCGCAAGTCAACAGTTCCGCCGCCATCGACGGTGCCGACCTGCAATGGCGCCATGCCGTCGGCGATGCCGCCTTTCTGGTGCAGGGCTACTATGGCGGCTACCGGTACAAGCGCCGATTCGATCTGTATCACAGCGAGGCCGACGTCACGCTGAAAAACGTGCGCGGACTGGCCCTGAGCCTCACCCTGCCCAATCTGACCGCGCGCGTCTCGCGTACCTGGATGGGCGACTTCACGCTGCGTTCGCCCGCCATCGATCTATTTGATGTCGGCACCGCCAGCGCAGTCAGGGACTTTCGGAGCCTGGCCGCCAACCCGTCGCTGCCGGCGGGCGTGTCGGGCAAGCTGACGACGCTGGCCGACCAACTGTCGGGTTTCATTCGCCCCGTCGATGGCCCCGTGATTTACAGCAGCGTCGGCTTCGACAGCACCTTGAACAATTGGCGTCTCATGGGCGAGGCGATTCAGACGCGTTCCGCCAAGGCCTTGGCCGGCACGTATCAAGGGTATCAATTAACCGCCGGCTACAACCTGCGCGAGTGTACGCCCTACGTCTCGATCGCGCGCGAAGACCGGATGAGCGCGCCGAACGATACCAGCGCGCTGGCGGTCAACGGCGTCACCCCGGTGCTGGACCGCGCACTCGTGCTGTTGAGGGGGGCGCTCGACCTGGCAGGCGCGCGCTCGGATTTGTCGACCCGCTCGGTCAGCCTCGGCGTGCGCTACGACTTCCAGGAAAACCGCGCGCTCAAGCTGCAATATGACTACCTGAAAACGCCGAGCGCCATGACGCCCGGCTTCTTCGCGGTCTCGCAGGTGCCCTTCAACAACCGTGTCAATCTGTTTTCTGTCACGCTCGATATGATCTTCTGAGGCCGCCCCATGATGAAATTCTCTACGCTCTTGCTGGCCGCCGGGCTGCTGGTTGCTTCCGCCGCCGCCCATGCCGAGGACCCGCTCGTCGTCATCACCAAACGCGACGCGCCGGTGGAGAAAATCGATGCGGGCCAGGCCACGCAGATCTTCTTCAAGCAGATACAAACCTGGCCCGACGGCACGCCGATAGAGCCGATCGACATCAAGGAGGGCTCGGCCCTGCGCAGCGAGTTCTACCGCAAGGTGACTGGACGCAGCGTCGGCCAGGTGCGCGCCTACTGGGCCCGCCAGGCATTCACCGGCATGGGCTTCCCGCCCAAACAGGCGGCCACGCCCGAGGAGGCGGCCAGGCTGACGCGCTCCTCGCCGGGCGCGATCGGCTATGTCGGGCGCAGCCAAGTGGAGGAGCCGCTGAAAATCGTTCTCACCGCCAAGTGACGATGCGCCATTTTTTCGCACCGACGATATGGTTGTCCGAGCGCCTGAGTTTTTCGCGCAAATATCTGCTGATCGGCGGCGTGGTGCTGATCGCCCTGGCGGCGCTCAGCATCCCGCTGTTGCACCGCGACCGCGCCGACATCGCGCTGGCGCAGCTGGAACGGGCCGGCTTGCAGCGCTATATCGCCCAGACCGATATCCTGGCCGGCCTGGTGTCCCTGCGCAGCCGCTCGGTCGGCGGCACCGGCGCAGCGGCCGCAGCGCCGGACCAACTGGGCCGCGACATTGCCCAGCTGCTGGCCCAAGCCCATTCGGCCGGCTTGCGCGAGCCGGCCGAGCGCTTCGAGCGCAGTTGGGCGGTGGGCAGGCGGTTCGCCCCGGAGGATGATCCACTGGGCCGTTTCGCCAAGCTCACGGGGGTGATCAATGCCATGCTGGGCCTGATCCAGGAGAGCGCCCGCGTGCACCGCCTCAATGTCGATCCCGAACTCGACGCCGCCTTCGACATGCTGTCGGATCGCCTGCCGCTGGTGCTGGAGACGCTGGCCAAGCAGCGCGACGCGCTCGCCCTGAACACTGGCGAGATGGCCCTCTACGCCGTTGGCGCCCAGGTCGTCCTGAGCGAATCGGCGACCGGCCTGAGGAACGGCATGGCCCAATTGCAGGCGCGCCATCCCGCCGCGACCGCGCTCGAGCCGGCACTGAGGCGATTTCTCGCGCAGCTGGCCCTGCAGCAGGAGGCGGCCGACAAGACTCTGTCCGACCACGCCGGCACCGATGAACTCGGGGGGCTGGCCATCGCCAACTTGGCATTGGCGCGCCAGTTGCTTGGCGACGCCGCCGCCGTCGCCGACGCGCATTTGCTGACCCGCATCGAGCGCCTGCAGCACTGGCAATGGAGCATTGCGGCCTTGCTGCTGGGCGCCATCGGCGCGATCGCCTATTTGTTCGCCGGGATCTACCTGTCCACCTTGCGTTCCCTGAAGCGTCTTTCCGAAGGCACCGAAGCGTTCCGCAGCGGCCGGCTCGACACCCGCATCCACATCGACACCCGCGACGAGCTGGTGGTGGTGGCGCGCAACTTCAATTCGCTGGCCGCCGAGTTCGGGCGCCTGTTGGACGTGATCCGAGAGCAGACTGCGTCGCAAACGGCGGAGCGGGAGCGGATGGAGATGGCGCTTATCGAGGTCAGCGAAGCCCAGCAAAAAAGCATCGGCCAGGAATTGCACGACGATCTGGGCCAGCACCTGACCAGCGTCGCCTTCTTCGGGGCGGCGATGGCGCAACGCCTCGAGGACAGCGCGCGGCCCGAGGCCGAGGCGGCGCAACGCATCGTCGACCTGGTCAACCAGTCGATCGACAAGACCCGCCGCATCGCCAGGGGACTTTATCCAGCCGCGCTGGAGTCGCAAGGCCTGCCGTCGGCGCTGGAACAGTTGGCCGACAATGTGCGCCACACGGTCGGCATCGGCTGCACCGTGCGCGTCGCCCGGGACGTCCACGTCAGCGACCCCGCCGCCGCCATCAATCTGTACCGGATCGTCCAGGAAGCGATCAATAACGCGGTCCGGCATGGCAAGGCGCGCACAGTCGAGATCGCGCTGGATTGCCGCGACGGCCGTTGTCGCCTGGCGGTCGGCGACGACGGCATCGGCTTCGATCCGGAACTGGTCGGACGCCACCATGGACTGGGCCTGAGCAGCTTGCGCTTCCGCGCGCAACGGCTGGGCGGCGACGTGGCGTTCGTGAAAAATGCCGGGGGCGGCGCGACCGTCGTCATCAATTATCCCGCCGAGGGCGGACAAGGACAGCACAATGAGCCTCAATAATACCGATGGATCCCGCGCGGCGCGCATCATGATCGTCGACGACCATCCGATCGTCAGGGAGGGCATGGCCCAGTTTCTCAAGCTGCAGGACGGTTTCGATCTGTGCAGCCAGGCGGCCAACATGGACGAGGCGCTGCTGGCGATGTGCGCCGGCGCGCTGGACCTGGTCATCGTCGACATCTCGCTCAATGGCGACTCCGGCCTGGAGTTGATCAAGGAGCTGCGCCGGCTGTATCCGGCACTGGCGATCCTCACCCTGAGCATGCACGATGAGTCGGTGTTCGCCGAACGCGCCCTGCAGGCCGGCGCCAACGGCTACCTGATGAAGCAGGAGGGCACCGCACATATTCTGCTGGCCGTGCACACGGTCCTGTCCGGGCAGACCTATCTGAGCGCCGCCATGCACGATCGCCTGCTGCGGCAGCCGGCGGCGCCGGGACCCGCCGGCCCGGGGCCCCTCGCCAACCTGAGCGAACGCGAGTTCAACATCCTGCACTTGATCGGACAGGGCTTCGGCACGCGCGAGATCGCCGAAAAACTCAGCCGCAGCGTCAAGACCATCGAAGCGCATCGCGCCAATCTGAAGGACAAGCTTCAACTCGACAGCGGGCAGGATTTGGTGCGGTTCGCGATCCAGTACCTGACGACGGGGTAAATCGGGGACTTTCCCCTATTCTCGGCAGGATCCGCCGATGCTACAGTGTTGATTGTCAAAGCGGCATCATTCAGCGGATGGGTGAACGATATGAATGAAGTCAAGAAAATGCCGACACCGGCGGCTTTGATGGCGGCGTCAACCGTGGCTTCGTCGAGCGAGATGTACCGCAGCGGCTACACGATATCCAGGCAAGCGGAAGCCGCTTTAGCCAGCGCCGCCGCGACTCGACCAGTGACGGCGAGATGGACGGGCGCTCCGGTCCGGGCGGGGCTTGTTTCACGCTGTGGCTGCCTCAACGCCGCACCACGTAGGCCGGCCGGTGAGCGCCGCGCGCGCCAACGCGGCCTTGTGTTGTATTGGCGCGGATCGGACGCGCATCTACTCAACGCGGCCTGTAGCACATTTGTGCTGCAGACGCGCGCGTAGCGAAAGAATCAGATGGACAAAAACACGATTAAATCGCGATAGCGATGCCGTATCGGCTGGGCGCGCGTATCCAGCCCGCTGTGATCTCCCCGCCGTTCGCACGCGCGACGCGGCCCTCGGGTCGGTGGACCCTATTTCTCATCAACAGAAAGCGACTATGAAAAAATTAACAAGCGCATGTTTATTGGCGATGGCGGGTTTCGCCGGCACGGCCCAGGCGTACGTCCACGACACCTATGTCTACTCGTTTATCGGGAATTGCACGTCAAGCTGTCATCAAGATTCGATCGACGGTGCGGACTTGGTATTGTCTGCCAATTACGTCCCCGGCACGGCCATCACCGCAAACGATTTTGTCTCGTTTTTCTATGACGGCAATGCAGTATCCGGCTCGATTTCCGTTCGCAATCTTGCCCCCTCGTTCTCCATCAGTGGGACCATGCCTGCGACGCTCGGCGTTTACGCGAAGGAGGATTTCCATATTTCCAATGTTTTCAATGGAAATGGCTTGAGCTTTCACAGCGATAGCAACGGTAGTTGGGACGCCCGTGTGTATACCGTCCACCATCCAATAAATGGCAATTTGGGCGACACCGGTCGCTGGATGCTGACCGGCGTGCCTGATCCGGTTGCGCCACCGATTCCGGAACCGGCGAGCTATGCGATGCTGCTGGGCGGCTTGGCGCTGCTTGGCATCGCCGCGCGGCGTCGCAAAGTCTGAGCGGTTTCGCCCTGGAGCGCTGGAGCGGGGCATTGCGGACCACGCGCATGGCCGGCATGCCGGCCTGTCGCGGTGCGTCGCCTAGGAAGTCGCAACGATGCCGGCGCGTTTGGCATCAATGGCGATGCGCCGCAATCGCGACCAACTCAAGCGTCGGATCGAATCGGTGCGACTGTCTCAAAGCACGATCCGTTTTGGAGAAAATCATGAAAATAGTTAGGGAAGCGCTGATTAATTCGTAGTTTTTGAAGTGCCGTCGATTTTCAGCGAGAAAAATCGACGACACGAGAAAT